>CAZVLC010000231.1:0-2842 GCA_964627885.1 uncultured Peptococcaceae bacterium | reverse complement strand
AGTTATCACAAAATAACACAAAAAGCCGGAATATATTATTGACAGGTGATATCGTTTTCGATATAATAAAAATAGCCATAATATGAAACTATGTTTCGTGTAATGAAATAAATTTAATTGTTTGTTCTTAAAGGAGGAGGTATTATTATGGGTGAAATAATGTTAGTATCACAGCAGGAAATGTCTAAGCGTCTAGACATGAAAAAGACACTTGAGGTTACAGAAAGAGCATACCGTGCAGTGGGTGAGAATGACGCAAAATTTCCTGCAAAAATTACTATGGATCTTGGAGAAAGTGATTCTTGGCCAGCGTATGGAGGACATATTAATGCTATGCCAGCATATGTAGGATATGAGGATATTGTAGGAATGAAATGGGCTGGTGGATTTGATAAAAACAAAGAGTTTGGTTTACCTTATGGGATTGCCTCACTTATTTTAAATAATCCACATAACGGTGAGGTTATAGCTTTTATGGATGGAACTCATATTACTTCCATTAGAACTGGTGCGGCTAGTGGTGTTGCAGCGAAATACTTATCTAGAAAAGATTCAAAAATACTTGGTATTGTAGGTGCTGGATTACAAGGTAGAATGAATCTTGAAGCAATCCTTCAAGTGCGAGATATAAAACAGGTTAAAATTGCTGACTTTTATTATGAAGCAGCTGTAAAATATTCCAAAGAGATGAGTGAAAAGTTTGGAGTAGAAGTTACTCCAGTAAGGGATTATCGTGAAGTATCCGAGGACTCGGATATAGTACTAACAGCAACAAATGGCAGTGATGTATTGGTAAATAAGGAATGGCTAAAAGAAGGAGCTACAGTTCTGGGAATTGGCTCATATCCTGAGTTGGATGAAAAAATTTATTTAAATTCTGATAAGGTTGTTTGCGATAGCTGGGCACAGTGTTCACGCAGAGGTCAGTTACCAAATGTAGTTAATTCAGGAAAGTTCACTAGAGATAGCCTTTATGCAGAAATTGGGGAGATAGTAGCTGGTAAAAAACCATCCAGAGAAAATGATAGTGAATTGATTTGTGTTTGTTTAGTAGGTATTGGTGCTGTAGATATTGCATGTGCAGCAAGAATATATAAAGAAATGAAAGCTGAGGGGAATTATCCTACTTTCAAGTTAAGATAAATCAGAATATGGTTGATCTACCTATTTAAGTACAGGTAAGAAATATGAGGAACTGAGAGGTGTACCATGTCCATACCAAAACCTTCATGTTCCTCTCATATAAAATTTGTATTATAAAAAACCTATTTTAAGGAGAGTGAGTTTTATGGGTAAAGTTGCAATCTTGGGATCAGGTAATGCAGCATGTGCATTTTCAGCATATTTAGGTAAAAATGGACATGATGTTAGTTTATGTGATGATGAACAATTTAAAGATAATCTTGAATATATGATACACCACAATGGTTTAAATATGACTGGTGTGGAACAAGGTTTTGGAAAGATCTCAATGGTCACGACTGATTTTGAAAAGACCATAGATAATGTTGAAGTTATCATGGTAGTGGTTCCTGCTTTCGGACATAAGCCTATGGCTAAAAAATTAGCCCCTTATTTAAAAGATGGACAAATTGTTATATTGAACCCGGGTGCAGTTTTTGGCGCAGTTGAATTTCTCAATACCTTACGTGCATGTGGGAATACCGCGGATATCACGGTTGCGGAAACATCTTCTAACATGTTTGCAACGCGCCGTATAACCCCAGACACTGTTCAGATTAATGCGATTAAGAAAAAACTTCCTATTGCGACTATTCCATCTAATCGTGTTAAATTGGTAGTAGATAAACTTAAGGTTTTTTTCAACAGTTATGTTGTTACTCCCAGCACAATTGTTACAAGTCTTCTATATACTAATCCTGTTTTACATACACCGGGTGTTTTACTCAATATTGGCTGGATTGAACACACAGGTGGGAACTTTAATTTTTATTATGACGGTATATCTCGCAGTGTTGCAAAAGTGGGTAATTGTATTGATAAAGAGCGCTGTGAATTAAGCCTTGCCATGGGATATCCTTCTATGACTCTGATGGAGCAGCTTATTGATTGGTACGGTCCCACCGATAAAACAGATATTTACGAGTATTACCACCATAGTAAGGTTCATTCAGGTAATAAAGAAGAAAAGGATGCTCCAGCTGATTTAGCGACAAATCGTTATATTTTAGAAGATATTCCTTATGGTCTTGTTCCCATGTCCGAGATGGCAAAAATTTTTCAGATTCCTACACCTCATATGGATGCGTTGATAAAATTGGCAAGTACTGCTAATGATATCAATTATAGAGAAGTCGGTCGAAACCTCATGTCTCTTGGTCTAGCTGGTAAATCTAAAGACGAAATTATAAGTTTTATAACCGATAGAGATTAAGCTTTACTCTATTAGTTGTGAAAAAAATATAATGAAAAGGGGAAAAGAAAATATGAAAAAATTATTAAGTATGGTATTAATTGTAGTTTTACTTTTTACTTTTGGAGGATGTGGCTCTACTAAAACTCCTTCATCAGAAGCAGAACCTGAAAATCAGAATGAGTCTGCTACTGGAGACATAAATTTCTCAGATTATGATTGTTATATAGGGGGAGGAGACTCTACTGGGACATTTTATGCTATGGCGAATGTATTTTCGCAGTTTTTTAAAGATGTCGGTGGATTAGGTCAATTTAGTTCTTATACATCAACTGGAGGTGTACAGAATGCTCTTTTGATGCAAAATGGCGAAATAGAGTTTGGAATTGTAGGATCTACTGCTGCTGTTGAAGCATACAACGGTATGGGTAGTTTTGAAGGGAAGCCTTATAAAGGTATTCGTAGTGT
>CAZVLC010000230.1:0-2843 GCA_964627885.1 uncultured Peptococcaceae bacterium | reverse complement strand
AGGTTGCCGGTTGGATCGGAGATTGATAGCAAAGTAGACTAATGAAGAGTATATATAAAAAGGGGTGTCCGAACCTTACATCTATCGAAGGGATGTCAAGACGATAAATATTCTTTTAGGTCGCTTTCTCCAACACGAAAATGCCTGCCAACTTTTGAGGCTTTCAGTTTGCCTCCGTGGATTGCGGCCCTGATCGTGCGTGGATCGACTTTAAGCAGATCCGCAACTTCCTCAACCGTGAAAAATTTGCCATCAATCATTCTAATTCGCCCTCCCATGCTTCTGAAAACTCTTCATCTGCGAACATCTCTGCAAGCCCTGAAATCTGTTTCAGCCTTAATACTTCGTCTGGTTCCATACCTAATTCCTTCCCAATTTTCTTATCGCTCCAGTTCCGGCGGGCTAATTCCTGCACGATCTCACTCATTCCGGTGATTTGGTGTTTTCCTCTCGCTCTGTTATGTCTGATGGTCGCGGCAATCCGGTCGCCTTTCTCACTCCGGTCCTGGTTGATCACGACTACAGGAAGGTGAGACATCCCAAGCTCTTTCCCTACTAAATGCCGGTGAAAACCATCTACAACCTCGTATCCGTTGTCATGTTGCCAGACCACTATCGGCTGCGTGAATCCATCGGATTCAATAGAGAGTTTCAGTAATTCCATTTCGGGTGGTGCGACCACATTTGGGTTGTAATCATTCGCAAACACCTTTTCAACCGAAACCCATCTGACATGGGAAACGGGGTGGTTTTTTGTCCAATCTAAAATATCCCCCATCTTTCCCTCCGTTTCTTCATGATTTTCTGATAGTTCGTGTATGCTGTTGGTTTGGTCTGGCTGAATGACAAACCCTTGCACCAATAATCGTTCCTCAAGAGTGATTTGCATATTCTTTTCCAGCTTGGTTGATCTTTTGTCATTGGTCCATCGTCTGGTATACCTTCAGTATACCCTTTTTGGGAATACCAGTACAGGAATACCGCAATTTTATTTTCGTAATGTTCTCTCGTCTTTTCCGGCATGGAATCAAGTAGCAACTGCGCGAAACTTTCCCAGGTGTGATTAGGTGGTAAAGTGATCTTCCCAACCCCAAGGATGTTACCAGTATCTTGAGCGTATAGAGCGCCCTGGTTGGCACCGTTCACTCGTGCAACAATTTTTGACCAGGTTTCCGGCTCGATTACCTGGAATAACCACAGACCCTTCCGCTGATCATCTCCATACGGCTGGCAGATCCGCATTTGATGTAATGTAAGTCCGGCCTGATACATCCGGTCATAGAGTTTGTTATAGGGTTTTTCGGGATGTTTGCCGTGATATTTCCAGACATCGGCGGCGTGCCAATCATAGATTGGATAGATATTGTATAGGGCTTGGCTGCACCACGTTGTCCATTGTTTCCCCTCAAATGATGTTTTCTTACCACCAGCAATGGTCCTCCACCTATTAAGGCTCTCGCGGGTCCGGATACCTACAAAACATGCCGTTAATTTACCCTGGCTATACCAATGACCGAATGCAGGCACAAACTCTTCAAACTCCATTCCGCGCCTGAAAAAATCGAAATATGATTCATCAGTAATCACCATTTCGGGCGGTACTCGTATCCAATCCTCCTGGCACTCTGGATCCCAGCACATCCATTGAGGTTGATACATGCTGACCGCATTACGGAGATTAAGAGGGAGCGCAACCCAATATGGATCTATTATGTCAGCATATTGATCATAGCAGGTTTGGACATGCTCAATTGTGAGTTTATATTGTCCTTCCAAATCAAGAAACAACAGGCCGAATTTTCGATTTCTCTTCTGTGCTTCTTCCGCTACAAGGTGCAACATCACTGTGGAGTCTTTACCGCCAGAAAAGGAGCAGTATATTCGTGGGAAGTTATCGAAAACATACTTAATACGTTCTCTCGCGGCTGTGAGCACATCTATTCCAAGCATCTTTCTTTCAGGCATTGCTGCACCTCATTTTCAGATATTGTTTTATAATCTCCATTTGTAACAACAACAAAATACTTCCCTCTTGGAGATCGCACTTCATATATTCCATCTTCAAGGACATACCAGAATTGTGTGCCATCACCCTTACTATTTGAATGTGTGAAATCAAGTTTGGGGGTTAAAAACTCGCGTTTATATTTATATTTCGTATCAAAATCAGTTATTTTGGAGATTAGGGGCTGCCTGTGACCACCCATATATTCGATCCCGATTGTAGCTTTCATTCTAATAATTCTTGCACCCAGGAATATTCCAAAAAACCAATCTTCTGTAGTTCTTGACGGGGATCGATATTTTGTCTTCGTGATAATTCAATAGATATTTTGACATATGCGATGCGTAAATTATAATCTTTTATGCTTGCGAATGGGGCCAATCTATCTAAAAACCGTTTTTCATTTTGCAAATCTGCTGTAGTTCGGTTTCGTAACTGCTCTTTAGTTTGGTGCTCGGTATATGGCATCCATTCATCCATATTTATCACTGGAAATCCTGGATTTGTCCCATTGCTATTTTTTTCACTGTTGGAATAATTTTCTGAAGATACTCTTTATCCACTTTCTGCTCATTCCAACACCCAAAATCACGCATCCCAATCAGGAATCTGCCAACATGTTCTTTTGTCACACATCCGCTCTTCTTGAATTGTGTAATAATCTCCTCTTCAGTTTCTGGTAGTTTTTCGCAAATCATTTTTACCACAAAATAGTATAGGGGTTTAATAGTATATATAAGTATCTCAAAGTATCTCAATGCTATTTAGAGGTTGACGTTTTATCGAACCCGGTCAATCTCTTACCTTCTCGAATGTTTCAATATAGGTGTGATAATCA
>CAZVLC010000229.1:0-2848 GCA_964627885.1 uncultured Peptococcaceae bacterium | reverse complement strand
ATTTTCCGTACTCTCGGCGGTAAACTCCGTTACTTCAGCAAGGCAGGCCCGCCCTTCGGCAACCAATTCTGCCACCCAAATTTCGCCAGAACCGGCACCCGCCCCGACGCCTGAACCAGCATTCGCACCAGAGCCTGCAACAGCGCCTGCCCCAGCCCCTTGCTTAAAGAAATACTTCTGTTCTCCTTTTTCCTCGTAGGAAGTAACCTCTGCCAGGAAATACCGGCAGGCTTCCGGCAACTCCGCCAGCGTTTTTACTCTTTCCCGGACCGCCGCCAACACCGCCACAAGATAAGCCTGCTTTTGCGCGGCTTCCTTTTGGTCAGCCACCAAACCTGCCTTCACTAAAAACGGTAAGGCATGCGGCAGCAATTCCTCGGGTGCATAATTCGTCATGTACTGGCCATTAAGCCAGATTAATTTTTGCGTATCATAAATAGCTGCTGTTTTAGACACTTTATTAAGAGAAAATGCCCTGATCGTCTGCTCCGGAGTGAGAATTTCCCCTTCTTCTTCACTGGGCGACCACCCCAAAAGCGTTAAATAGTTCACGATTGCTTCCGGCAGGCAGCCTAAATCCCGAAACTCACTGACACTGGTTGCCCCGTGCCGTTTGCTCAGTTTACTGCGATCAGGAGCCAAAATCATCGAGATGTGCGCGAATTGAGGCAGGGGAAAGCCCAAAGCTGCATAAAGGAACTGTTGCTTCGGTGTATTGGATAAATGTTCTTCCGCTCTGATCACATGGCTGATTTCCATCGCATGATCATCCACAACACAGGCAAAATTATAGGCCGGTAACCCGTTGGATTTCATAATAATAAAATCGTCAAACAGTTCATTTTTGAACGCGACCGCACCCCGGATTAAATCTTGGACGACAATTTCCCCTGTTTCCGGCAGTTTAATGCGTACTACCGGCTTTAAGCCACGTGCCAAGCGTTCCTCCACTTCTTCTGCCGATAAATGACGGCATTTCCCCCTGTAACGAAAGGGTTCCCCGGCTTGACGCTGCTCCTCCCGCTCCTGTTCCAGCTCTTCCTCACTGCAAAAGCAGTAATATGCTTTGCCGCTTTGCAGTAAGGCTTCAGCTGCCGCCTGATAAAAGCTTTGCCGCTCTGATTGATAATAGGGCCCTTCATCCCAGTCCAAGCCCAACCAACTGAGGCTGTCCAGAATCTGCGCTACCGAATCCTCTTTCAGTCTTTCCGTATCCGTATCTTCAATCCGCAAAACCAATTTACCGTGATTTTGCCGGGCAAAAAACCAATTAAACAAAGCTGTCCGCGCCCCGCCAATATGTAAATAGCCTGTGGGGCTTGGGGCAAAACGTACTCTTACTTGATTCATCATCACACTGCTCCTTTTTTATTGCTGCTTTTCAGCGAACTTACTTCACACCAAAAATCCTCCGTTCGGGCTGATCACCTGTCCGGTGATATAATCCGCCTTCTCCGAGGCTAAAAACAAAATAACCTGGGCAATATCTTCGGGCGTCCCCAGTCTCTTCACGAGCGTTTCCTGCCGCAACTCTTCCAAATCCTCCGCGGTGTATTCCGAAAGCATGTCCGTCTGAATTACGCCGGGCGCCACACAATTAACCTGAATATGCGAAGGTCCAAGTTCTTTCGCCAAGGCCTTGGTAAAGCCGATAATTCCCGCCTTCGCGGTAGAATAATGCACTTCACAGGATGCGCCTGTGATCCCCCAGATCGAAGAGAGATTAATAATCTTCCCTTGCTTCTGCCGGATCATATAGCGCGCGGCATTCTGCGTGCAATTAAAAACGCCGTTAAGAATAACCCTCATCATTTCCTGCCATTCAACCGGCGTCAGATCGGTAAACAATTTAGTCTGACTGATGGCGGCATTATTTACTAAAACATCTACCGCGCCGAATTTGGCCAAGCAAAAATCAACCATTGCTTCGGCTTCGGCATAATTCCCGACATCAGCCCGGAAAAGCTCTGCCGTTCCTCCGGCTTGCTGTATTAGTTTTTGGAGTTCTTCCGCCGGTTTCCGAGACTGCTGATAATTGATCAACACATTGTAGCCATTACGTGCGAACAGCTCCGCGGTCTTATGACCAATCCCCCTGGAAGCGCCTGTTACGATTACGGTCTTCATTTTGGGTCGATTCCTACCTCCTACTTCCTTGCCTCTCATTACGCTTCCTATATTATAACGCATCAGTAGAGAATTTTTCGATTGTAGAAAAATTTTCTTCCCTCGGCGCGTTTCAACGAGGCGGGAGTAACCCTACTCATATAAGCCGTAGGTACTGTTTACATCCTGCACAAAAATAATTCCTTTTCCCGGTTCATCAATTTTCAGCTGTTCTCTAATCGAGGTGACAATCGTCTCCGTGGTGCTTTTTTTCGCTAAAACGAGCACAATCTCCTTTTCCGGTTCAATATCCATCGCAAAAACCTTGCTGATTTCGTGAGGGCCCGAACCGCGTCCGTTAATAATCGTGCCCCCTTTAGAACCGGCTTTAGTAGCGGCACTAATCACATCCTCTGCTTTCCCTTTCTCCACCACTACCGTAATTGCCTGGTACATAGTATCAGCCACCCTTCTTTCTTCACTCGTGTCGTTTATCGTATTTGCTATAGTTCCGGTAAAAGCAATCCCATGATTCGGCTTCGCAAAATTATATTCTTCATCCAGCTTCATTAAGATTTCTTCGGCTGTTTGGCGCGCCGCGACCATAAGCACGATTTCTTTTCTGACATCCGCCAGCCCCAGAAACTCTAAAATATGGTTGTTTACTGTCCCTTTCCCTAAGAGAATGGTGCCGCCAGTAATGCCACTGTGCTTAGCACTATGCAGAATCCTGCTACCCAAA
>CAZVLC010000228.1:0-2851 GCA_964627885.1 uncultured Peptococcaceae bacterium | reverse complement strand
ATTTTCTTTTAAACTAAGCAGCTCATCAGTAACATTAATCGCTGTTAACACGGCCAGTTGTTTCGGTGAAAGGCCAGGATTCTTCTGGGAAATTTGTTTCATCATGCGATCTACATAGTTTGCTACTCTTTCGATATGGTCTTGGTCAGCCTGTCCTTTGATCACATATTCGTCATTATAGATATTAACAGTGAGCTTATTTAATTTATCTTTTGGCTTCATTACAAAACCTCCCTGAGAAAAGTCCTATCTTTCCTTTCGTGAATGAAACAAAAATTCCTGCTTTTTTACCAAATATTTTTTCCAACTGGCATTATTTGACTAAATACCTGAATATCGTTGCTCGCAAAACTACTCTAGCGACGCAAACCGGCTCCGAATCTTTCCGCTAGGGCTGCCTCGATTTTTTGGTGGAAAATATTCACTTCTTCATCAGTCAAAGTTTTATCCGGCGCCTGCCAGGTTAAAGAATACGCTAAACTTTTATGATTTTCTTTAATCTGTTGTCCGCGATAAAGGTCAAAAAGCCTTACTTCCTTAAGCCACTCGTTCCCTTGTTCCTTAATCAATTCTGCAACCTCTGCCGCATTAATTTCTTCCGGCACAATAATGGCTAAATCGCGCGAAATCGCCGGGAATTTGGTAATTTGAACAACCATTATTCTCCGGGTGACTTCTTGATCTGCCCATAATTTCTCCACATCAAGACTAAAAGTTGTCACGCGCTGGTCAATCTCAAACTTCTCCAGTACTAAAGGATGAACCTCGCCCAACTGACCTATTGGCTGCCCCTTTACTTGGACAACTGCCGACCGGCCCGGGTGCAAGCCGATTAATGCCTCTCCCGGCACAAAGGCAATCTCCTCTAGGGCATAACCTAATCCGGTTAATAAATGCTCCACAATTCCCTTTAAGTAGTAGAAATCAAATTCTTCCGGCCCATAAGCCCAGGATTTTTCCCTTTTCCCAGTTACTACCGCTTGCATGGACCATTTTTCAACAGGTAGTTTGCTTTGTTCCGGAAAACCACCGGCGAAAAAGACTTTCCCCATTTCAAAAAATCTTAGATTCTTATTGCGTTTATTAATATTTCTCTTCACAGTCTCTAAAAGCCCCGGCAGTAAAGTTGTCCGCATTACGCCCTGTTCTTCGGAGAGAGGATTCTTTACCACGACCATCTCCGCAAAAGGATGTCCGTCTGGGATCCCTAGGTTTTCTAAAAGCGTTTGACTGAGAAAACTATAGTTAATGATCTCCATTAACCCTTGCGCCACCATGTTTTTTCTTAACCGGTAACGTATCCTCTGTTCAGGTGTGCGTGAGCCCTGCGTTGTGACCCCTTCAGGCAAAGTGGTCGGAATAAGCTCATAGGAATAAATGCGGGCAATTTCTTCGATGAGGTCAATTTCTCTCTCCAAATCGCGCCGGTATGATGGCGGTAAAAGCAGCCAACCTTCCCGATTCTTCTCCAAAAAAGTAATCTGTAGTGCTTTCAAAATTACTTCCATGTCAATCGGTTTAATTTTTGTCCCTAAAACTTGGTTAACCCGTTGAATTCGTAGCCTGATTGCTTTATTGCCTAGCTCCTGCTGATCGATCTGGGCAAGATTACAATCGACGCAACCTTCCACCGCATATCCGGCGCCAAGATGACTAAGCATCTGCACTGCCCGATCCGCCACCAAACGAGCTTGCTGCACATCAACAGTTTTTTCGAAGCGCAAAGAAGCCTCTGAACGCAAACCCAAGGCATGAGAAGTCCGCCGCACACTTGGCCCGTTAAAGGAGGCCGACTCCAGTAAAATTGTCTTTGTTTGCTCAGTTACTTCGGAATTCAATCCACCCATGACACCGGCGATGGCCACAGGCTTTTCCGCATCGGCAATAATCAGCATCTCCGGGTTTAGGCTACGTAACTGCCCGTCTAACGTCATCATCTCTTCGCCCTCTTGTGCCCGACGCACTACAATTCTGTTCCCCTCTAACCGGTCATAATCAAAGGAATGCAAAGGCTGACCTGTTTCCATCATGACATAATTAGTCACGTCAACCACGTTGTTGATCGGTCTCACCCCAGCTGCGATTAATCTTTGTTGCATCCAAAGCGGCGAAGGCCCGATTTGGACATCCTTGATAATCCTGGCCACATAGCGATCACACAACTCCTGATTTTTGATCTCTACCCTTACCATCGTAGCACAAGCGCCGCCTTCTTTGGATAATTCCACCGCAGGCAAACGGACTTCTCCTCCGGTTAAAACCGCGACTTCGCGGGCGACATTCCACATTCCCAGACAATCGGCCCGATTTGGGGTTAATTCCAACTCCAACACTATATCATCAAGATTCAGCACCTGCACCACGTCAGCCCCAAGCGAAATATCTTCGGGAAGAATATAAATGCCATCTTTCTGTTCAGCCGGTACTTTATCAACATCAAGACCCAGTTCTGCTGCGGAACACAGCATTCCCTCCGATGGAACACCTCTTAGTTCGGCGCTATCAATCCTTTTTCCGCCGACTAAAACGGCCCCCGGCAAAGCCACAGGAACCATCTGCCCCTCGCGCACGTTCTGGGCACCAGTTACAATAATTCTTTTTTCCCCGCCACCCATATTCAGCCGACAAACCAATAACTTATTGGCATCAGGATGAGGATTCATTTCTTCAATCAAGCCGGCCCTCAAATTCATTAACTCTATCTCCGGGTACTTTATACCTTCCACCGCCACACCAGACATAGTCAGTAAATCAGCTAATTCTTCAGGCGTTTTCGACACCTCTACCAATTCATTAAGCCATTTCCACGATACTAGCATCTTCTTCGCACCTCCTAAAACTGGCGTAAAAA
>CAZVLC010000227.1:0-2855 GCA_964627885.1 uncultured Peptococcaceae bacterium | reverse complement strand
TGGATGCTTTTGCATTACGAGCGAACCGCACCTGCAATTGCCACTCCGGCTGATAAGGAGCGCATTAAAGAGCGGGTGAAAAGGCATGTGCCGCTTTATGAAAAGGGTGACTATGACACCACGTGTTAGATCGCCGGAAATCATGAGACAGCTATCGAGAATGGAAAATGGACGCTAATCTCATTAGAACATGACGGCTTACCATCCGTGGGGGATACCGACGACCGCAACTGCTGGTTGTTTCAAGGAACTCACACATTTACGACGGTACATGAAGCCATTGAATTTTTAATTGAACTAAAAAGTTAATTGGTCAACTTTCGTACAATTGGGGTGCGCTAAAGTTTTAGAGGAGGGAAATGAACCTGCCTTGTTTATTGAGGCAGGTTTTGTTTTGCAGATGATTAAAATTAAAACATGATAAAGTAAGGTGGGCTGTCAATAAGGTTACATAAAAATGTGATTTTTTGCAACACTTTAGTTATAATAATGTGATTCGACTTGACTGATATTGGAAATTAGACTATACTTATCAATATAAATGTGATTAATATACGCAGATATTGTATAATAATGTGTTATCTTGGAGGTGGTAGTATGGAAAGACTGGTCATGCAAAAACTGCTGGACTGGAAAGACTCCAAATATCGAAAACCCCTTATTTTAAAAGGGGTGCGTCAGGTGGGTAAAACTTGGCTTCTCAAGGAGTTTGCAAAACACCATTATGGAAATATGGCTTATTTCAACTTTGATGAACACCCGGAATATAAGCAGTTTTTCGAAAGCACCAAGGATGTGGAACGTATACTGCAAAACCTGATGATGGCTAGTGGTGAAGTCATTAAACGAGACAGACCAGAGGACACGCTCATTGTTTTTGATGAGATACAGGAATGTCCGAACGCATTGAACACATTGAAATATTTCTGTGAAAACAGGCCGCATTATCATGTGGCCTGTGCAGGATCGTTATTGGGGATAACATTATCTAAGCCAGCGTCCTTCCCAGTTGGAAAAGTAGATTTTTTAGAAATCAAGCCAATGACCTTTACGGAATTTTTAATGGCCAATGGTGACGGTAACTTTGCAGATTATATGAAAAGCTTAGATAGAATTGAGCCAATTCCGGAGGCATTCTTCAATCCATTATATGAAAAGTTAAAGATGTATTTTGTAACAGGCGGTATGCCTGAATCCGTTCGCTCTTGGGCGCAAGATAGAGATATAGAGCTAATGCAGCAGGTGCTGTCCAACATTCTGGGAGCATACGAGCGTGATTTTGCCAAGCACCCTGACCCTAAGGACTTTCCCAAAATATCAATGATCTGGAAGTCCATCCCTTCCCAGCTTGCAAGAGAGAATAAAAAATTTATTTATAAGGTTGTTAAGGAAGGCGCTAGGGCAAGAGAATACGAAGATGCCCTGCAATGGCTTTGCGATGCCAATCTGACTTATAAAACATACCGCAGCAGTGCCCCGGGACTGCCTATTTCAGCATACGATGATTTATCTGCTTTTAAGCTATATATGGTAGATGTAGGACTATTACGCCGTTTGTCTCTTTTGGCACCATCTGCATTTGGCGAGGGGAACAGACTGTTTGTAGAGTTTAAGGGGGCTTTAAGTGAGAATTATGTCTTGCAAGCACTGCAAAACCAGTTTGAGGCCATGCCACGTTATTGGACTATTGAAAACCCCAGATACGAGGTAGACTTTCTAATTCAAAGGAAAAATGACATTTTACCAGTGGAAGTAAAATCCGAGAGCAATGTGGAAAGCCGGAGCTTGAAAAAATACAAAGAAAAGTACGGTGACAAGGTAAAGCTTCGTATTCGTTTTTCATTGAATAACCTGCGCCTTGATGATGACCTACTAAATATTCCGTTGTTTATGGCGGATTATGCAGATAAGCTCATTGGGATGGCGTTAGAGCAGATTGAGATTTAACTATTATGAGATAGACAGGTGATTAGGATGAGCGATATAAAAATTTAAAAACTTGAGTGAGATACTGGGATTTTCATTAGCCGAAATCAAAAAATCTATCCATAGTTTATCGAGATGTGGATTGATTTATTTATCAAAATCGCAAGAACATGTAAGGAACGTGAAACTACATTCATATTGTCATATAAGCAAAATTATTTCTATAGAAGCTAAAATTGACAAGTGGTCGGAGGCTATCCGCCAAGCAGCAATGATGTAATTATTCATAAGTGTAAAGAGCAAGGAATAGGGATAATCCTTGTTAATGGAAAAGTGAAGAAAATACTTGACAGTGAGCGTAGAGATTCTGGTAATATCAATATCATAAGTAACCGGGGTTCCTTTTTCATAGGAAATGAGATAGTGGCTATATGAGTCATAAGAAGACCACGCCGGATGCTTGGCACCGCATCTTGGGTAGGTCAATTCCAGAGAGGACAGTTTTCTTGGTGAGAAATCCAGTATGGCATCGTTGAACAGCTCAATTGCAGATAATTTTATGAAATTTAGCTTGCCAAAAATCGTAAATGCTTTTATCATAATCTTGTATAGGTTACGTCCTTCGTAACTATGCTCAAAGAGAAAGAGTGTTAAGCAGCCAAGCAAAACGGACTCTTTCTCTTTTTATATGGCTTTTGTCTAATGATACAGAATTTATAGAAAAGCATCAATAAGAAATCGGTGAAAAGGTGACAGAATTTACGTCACGATATTACCAAGTTGATGGGTGTAAAAATAAATTGGCGCACTACAGTTTATGGCAGATTATGCCGATAAACTGATCGATAAGGCATCGCAACAATTAAAGATTTAGCCATATGAACTTTTCTTAATTTGGCTTGCATTTTTTCAGATTCCTCTCATATACA
>CAZVLC010000226.1:0-2859 GCA_964627885.1 uncultured Peptococcaceae bacterium | reverse complement strand
CCTTCTGCAACAGTAATTGAAAATGTATTTGGGTTAAATGCTGGTGCTGAAGTAGCTGAACCATCTACAACTGTTCCTGCACCAATAGTAAAATTAAAGGTCTCTGCTGGATTGCCTGTTCCATTAACTACTTTTGTAAATGTTACTGTTGGCATATCTGTATATTCATTTCCATTTCCATTTGGTTCTGCAAATGCCACTCCACTCATTCCTAATACCATTGCTATTGTCAAAAGAACTATTAAAAGCTTTTTCATTATTAAACCTCCTTAAGTTTTTCTTGTTTTTTGATAATTCTTATTAAATCTTCCTATTAATTTATTCTGGTCATTCATTAAAATCTATTTTCACAGGCCTTGCCTTCTTAGGATGGTTATTACCTTTCCCTTTACCTTGTTTAGGGGTATGGGACCTATATCCCGGCTGTCCTGGACCTGGGTTCTATAATCTCCCAGGATAAAGACATTCTTTTCTTCTACCTTATAGGGGTAGGCAATCCCTTCTTTAGGGTAGGTGGGATACATAATCTCCCCTGCCTGGACTGTTCCATTAACCCGAAGGGTTCCATCTTCATCTATTGTGACCACATCAGTGGCCTGGGCTACAAGCCGCCCAATCTTCTGCTTTCCCTCCACCTTGTAAACAACAACATCATTCTTTGCATAATGCCTTTGAAGGCGAAAACCTATAATCAAATCACCATCCTTAATGGCTGGGAACATTTCCATTCCCTTTGCCTGGGTAATTAAAAACACTTGGCTAAAGAGTAGGAACCCTACTATTAGCAATACCACAACTCTCACTAGTAGGTTTTTATAGGCTGATTTTATTGCTGCCTTATCTTCCTTGTTCTTTATATTATCTGGTATATTAGATATATTTTGTTCTTCCATTTAACCCTACATACCCCCTAGTCAAACTATGATGTAGTCTAGTTCCTAATTTTACGTTTTCGTATAACCATTATTCCTAGGCCCCCTACTGCAATAATCAGGATTATGATATAAGGTAGTGAGTCTAGGGAAATGCCAGTATCAATCACAACTTCAAAATTATTCTCTACAGTGATTGTTGTATCCTCTCCTGATAGATTAATAGTATATACGCCATCCACAGGATTGATAGGGGCACCGCCATTTACCCTCACAATAACTTTATAACTGCCAGACTCCTCCGATAATTTTATTTCAGAATTAGGAGAAAGATTTGGGAAGTCTTTTATTCCCTCATGAGATAAATCAAATGAGTGTTGTTTCCCATCTATGGTTACATTAAATGTAAAAGTCTTTGAATAGTCTCCAAAATTTCCTGTTATTAATTTCTCTATGGTTAAATCGGGCTGGTAGGTGTTTGTCAGCTCTAATCCGTTTCCAGTTTTTATAAAGCTTCCAGGAACACTTTCTATGAAGGTACCTCCATCATTGGATCCTTCCTTTACAAAGAAGGTATATTCATTACCGTCATTATCCGTCAGTTCAACGTCCTCAAATGTTACTGAGACAGTATCGCTGTTGTTAGGTAATTTTTGAATATCTACAGCCTCAGGCTCACTCTCACCTGTTTCTCTCCATAATTGGAACCATAAGTCTGGACGTTTTCCGCTACCCCCCATCCAGTTCTTGGTAGCAGTTACATTACCAATAGGAATAGTATATTCATTCTTAACTATAAAGGTATAGGTTCTATTAGTAGGATTATAATCTTCACTTATAAGAGTTGACTTATATCCCGGTCCAGCATCCTGCTCCACAACCTTATAAGAATATCTTTTAAGATTAGTATCGGCAAAGCTTAGTGTAGGCCAGGAATATTCTGCATAATAGGTTGTTCCAGCCGGGGATCCTGATGGTGACCCTGGTATGGGATTAAGGGTTACTGTCCCACCTTCCCCTGAGGGAACAAGTTTCCAAGTAGCACTTGCTGAATCTGGATTATCTGTTGTACGGTATAGATTAAATACAACCGGTTCGCTACTACCACCTATCCAATACTTTGTAAGATTGGCAGCTACTTTTGGAATCTGCACAGTATAATTTACATTTCTGACATCATGACCTCCACCTTGACCTTTAATATAAAATTTGTAGACGCCCCCTTCTGCTATTGTAGTTAAGGGTAATTGGAAAATAGTCCAACGGGAATCATCGGTATTGCCATTCAGTTCCATTTTGGGATCAAAGGACTTCCCATCTACTGTAATAGGTGTCAATTCCCCATATTCATACAATGGCATAACCTCACTACCACCGTTAACAGTTATCCAAGCTAATCCATGGGTTGAGTTTACTGCGATATATAATTTCCCATCCTCCCCTACCCATATTAATTGTGCTTCAGTATGACCATTGGTAGATGTTCCTTGTAGTTCTGCACTGAAATAATCTTTATGTGATGTGAAGGAACTTGGACCTGGACCAGCTGCCATTACCAGCGAAGATGCCAATAAAGAGAATAATAAAACAAATATTATCAATAAACTGAGTTTAGCTGTTTTTCCTTTTAACATATCCTCACCTCCTTGATTATTTCTATATTAAGACCTATATTAAGAACTATCTCTTTCAAAATTATCCCCTCCATTTTTCGTGGTATGGTTTATAAAATAAAAACCGCCCAAAATTGATTTGGCGGCTGGACTGTCATGGTAATTTTCATTACTTTAGACTCTTGGCTTTGCGTCCCTATCTTTCGACAGGTTTGCCCTTTTCAAGTATTCTGAATGTGGTATTGATAATTATTTTTTATTCCTTTTATCCACCTCCCAGAAATGCAAAAAGCTGCCATATTTGGCAGCTGAACTATCGTAACCTATTGGTTTTAGACTTCAAGCTTTGCGTCCCCATCTTTCAATGGGTTTGC
>CAZVLC010000225.1:0-2863 GCA_964627885.1 uncultured Peptococcaceae bacterium | reverse complement strand
TGATAAAATCGAAAGGTTCCATGTTGCAGTTTTTGGCGGAGAAGCTAAGATTAAAAAACTGGTGCTACCTTTTGTCGGTGGTTATCTCGGGGAAACATTACCTGAGGATGAGTATTTTGCTGTCCATACTTTTCGCTACTTTTTTGGTGGTGATATGAGCGAAAATAATGTTATTGAAGAAGTTACTATTAATGGTGATTACGATATAGATGATAAAGCCTTTTATAGGACTTGTCTAAAATAAAAATATAGTCATCTATACGATTGGTTTAGGTAGTAGCGTAAACACAAGTTTATTAAGTTCTATTGCAACTCAGACCGGTGGAAAGTATTATTCAGCTAGTGTAGCGGAGGAGTTAGATGAAATCTTTGAGGAAACTGCTGAAGAAACAATTGATTTTGTAAAAGATAGCGATGCGGATGGGATACCTGATTATTATGAGATTAATTTAGACAGGTTATTTAATGGGGCGCCGATAAGTCTTGACCCCCATAATCCAGATGTAGATAATGATGGGCTGAAAGATGGAGAAGAGGTTAGAGTTACTGTTGAGAGTGATGGGCGGCTTGTGTATTTTAAAGTTAATTCTCATCCCAATGCTATCGATTCGGATTCTGACGATATACCCGATAATATAGACTTGGCTCCGACGGTCGCTTTTAAAACTCCTGTAATTTTGCTGCATGGTCGAACAGATAATAATGACGAATGTTTTGGTGTTAAAACAAATATTGCGAAAGATGAAAATCTACATTATGATTCCGAATATCCTAAGAATGGAGTGAATGAATATACCAATCCTGAATCACAAAGAATCAAAAATGTATGGATGTATTTAGGATTACTTTTGGAGAGAAATGGCTATAAGAAGAATGCCAATTTATTTTCATTTAATTATCCGAATGTGGATGTGGTACAATTTAATGGAAAGAGATTACAAGGCTACATTAATAATCTTGTGAATTTGGCGAAAAGTGGAACAGACAAAAACTTTAAGGTAGATCGAATTTTTAAAACAGAAGAAGACCTTGAAAACAATAAGTACCAGTTTGATTTAGTGGGACACAGCATGGGAGGCCTAGTATCAAGGTATTATATTGAAAATCTAGAAAAACCGGAAGGACGTACTCCTGTGCGGAAATTAATCACGCTAAATACGCCTCATTTTGGTTCTGGTCTTGCAGAAATAGGATCGGACGTTGTATTTTTGCCATTATCTTTCCCCTGCGATCAGGATTTAAAACCAACCAGCAGACTGTTTACAGGTGAAAAAGACAATTTTATACCAATTGGGGAAGAAGAAAAATATATGTTAAGAAACCAATCGCCAAAATTAAATGGAAATTTAAACGTAGATACTTTGTACTATGCGATTGGTGGTTATGATGTTGGTGGGGACGGTGAAGGTTGGGTTAAAGGAGAAATGAAGAACATACCGCTTGAGCTGCGTAACACAAATTTCATTTTTGATTTTGAAAGAAAAACTGGTACAAAAAAAGAATTTATTGAGAGCATTAGAAAAGGGTATGAAAAAGTAAATTCAGAAATAAAACTTAATTTAGGCCTTTGCGATGGCGATAATGTTGTTGATTTTATGAGCCAATTCGGTGTTTGTTTTGTACGGGGCCAAGAAGCCCAAACCGTCAATTTTCATAAAACTTGTCTCAACGTAGATACTAAGCCGGGACATAATTGCATTAGTCATCATTTTCATGGTATTAATCAAAAGACAAAAAACGTTAGGGAGAAAGTGTTAGAATACTTGTCGGAGTAATTTAGTAAGGATCTAAATAATATTGGGAACTGCCCATTCATGTGGCAGTTCCCAATATTACAACAAAAAATGGGAGTGGGTATAAAATGATACGAAAAATATTAATCTGTTGCTTTATTACCTTGCTTGTAATTGCCGGAGGAATAATCTTTTATTATGTATGGGGTATTCACATAATAGCGAAAGTGGAAGGTATTAAAAATGAAAAGCTGGTGATGGAATATGCTCAGGAAAAATACGGAAAGGAGTTTATTATCACATATAAGCTAGCCGGGCACACAGATTTCTTAAATGGTAGGATGCCGGATTATTTTACCTTACGGGAATCCAACAGTGATGGTTTTCCCTTTGAAATAGTCTATGACAATCGTATATGCGACTACTACCCACTTTACCATATGGGGTATTTGATAAAAAGACATATTGATGAAACTATTCTTAAACAGGTCAGTAGCGAATATACAGCATCATGTAGTGTGGTTATTTATGATATTCCTGATGAAAGGCTAGAAGAGGTGCATTACGAAACTATAGAGGACATTGCAAATATATATAATAAAAGTGTAGAATATAACATTATCATATGCTCAAAGGAGCAAATAATAATTGAAGAAGAAATGGATTGGATATATTCTTTATTTACTGAGCTGGCGAAAATATCTCACGAATTTCATATAAACCTGGGTTTTGCCAAGGAAGAATACTTCAAATCTTGGGTAGATAGGTTTGAAAATAATGTTGATAATGGCTATGGAGCAGAAGGATTTAAGGAACAACTATATGGTAATTTAAGGATCGGTGAAGACACTGAGGACGATATAATATGGACGAAAGATAAACTCAAAGGAATTTTTAAATATTATTGAAATTTGCAAACGCCTGCTTACTATATGCAGCTTCTGGCGGCGGCTTCGGCTGGTAAAACGGATGAAAAAACGTTTGCCATTGAACTTGATATAGCCCCAAGATACCGAATTATATAGAGAAACTTTTTGAAAATGAGGCTCATATGAGGCAACAAACATATGAGCCCCATTTTTAATTTGACATATCAAGCTGGCATGTTATAATTAGAGTGTTACTTAGTA
>CAZVLC010000224.1:0-2877 GCA_964627885.1 uncultured Peptococcaceae bacterium | reverse complement strand
GTTTTTTATCATCCGAAATATCATAACTGATTATAACCACTTCAAGTCTCCTGAAATACCGGGAATTGATCCGCAGGTAAGTTTTTCATAAAAGCTCTGTAATATGATTGCAAATACAGAAAAATATCGTTTCGTTTTTCCATGATAGGTTGCATTAAAATCGATACATACTCTGCGTTATTCTTCCATTGTAGAGAATAACAGTTGTTTTTGATATCAAAATCTTTTTCTTTCCATTGTCCTAAATTAAAAGATTTCTTCACTTGATCATCAATCAAATACCTAAATGGTTCAACTAAATCACACACAAGGGATTTTCGCATATAAAAGTCCTTGTGCATCACTCCACAGTACGTATCAAAGCCATAAATATTCAATATAGCATCAATATAATTAAACAGCATGGTATAGCCTATATCCAGCAGCGCATTGGCCATATCATGCTTTACACGCGGTTTTCTGCCTTTCCAGTCAACATTATTAAAGTGATTTTTAAAATAGATTCTGGAAGCAGAGCCTTCGAATCCCATTATTTCGTCAAGAGACTCAGCATTTTTAACACCGGTAATATAGAGGGATAAAGTGTTTATAGCTTCGTGTATCGAGTCTGTTTTCTTACGATTCTTTTTAAGAAGGCTTTGCTGATTAAGGATTTTATTTACGGTAATTTGCTTTGCTAATTCAATACCGGAATAGTTGTATTGATTACGCCTCAAAACCGTGTTTCCTTCTTTAGCGCCGCCTATTATTTGGTAAACCCGATAAGTTGGTGTCATTAGAACAATTGAAAAATTAAAACGCCTGGCACGCTGAATTAATCCTGTAGTAATGGATAAATTGCCAATCACAAATACGGCAAATAGTCTATAGCATGTAGACTGGTGTTTAATTTTGTTATTTGCATCACGAATTACTATATTATCATTGGAGAACGAAAGCTTTTCTCCTTGATTTAACGACACAAATAACAATTGTTTTTTCTTAAAATCATTTGTAGTTAGCATATTACTCCTCCCTTGGCGAGCATAGTGATTTATAACATGCTGGCTCATAAATACAGTTATAGCATTTTTCTGGGTTAGACTGGTAAAAAGTTGTAAGTTCAAACCGACCAAATTCCATAATGGTGTCGGTAAATTTCCTGAACATTTCCTGGTCATCTTCCGGGAATGGGATTAGATAGGTTTTGTTGTCATCTTTACTATACAGGCGTAGTTGCTTAACTGTATAACCCATCTCTCTTAAAGCAATACATTGACCATATATCTGAAATATGTACCCATCATATACTTTGATAATCTTTTTTTTACGCTCTGTAAGGATGCCGGAATCACAATCAAATAAATCAATTTTACCTATTAAATTATACTGTTCCGAATAGACCGGCATGGCTTGCAGAATATTTTTACGGGTTGAATATTTGCCTTCTTCTATAGCTGTGTGTGCATTTGTGCCGCCAATCTGTGGGGTGTCCTGAAATAACAAGGTCCCCATCCCGTCATATAGTCGATGAAAATATACCGACGCTGGGCAAAATATGAAATCATTCAAGTTTGATATCGGGATGGGGTTTTCCATTATCATTTCTCCTGGTGCCGTTGCTGGGCGTATTTAAACCAGTCTGCGGTCGTAATGTTAGGCAGCTTATAGTTTTCAGATATGTTGGTAATTAATTGCAATCCCTTTAATGCGATATGGTAAGCACCATTAGCGTCACCGTCGGTTGGGAGTTTTTTTATCTCATTCTCGGGGCAGCTCATAAAGAATTCTCCTTGCTTATTTTTAACTGGTGATAGGATAAAGTCTTCTCCAGTTTCGCGATTAGAATAACGCATTTGCAGTGTGAGTTTAAATAAAAAGGACAGTCTTTCATAGAATTTGGCAACGGTTTGATTACAAATAGCTTCCTTTAAGTCTCCATAGATGTCTATTTCATATTGGCTGAATAGATTTTTTAACTCCTGGCTAACATTAACGGTTTGCACTTTCTTCTCTTTAGGAGAATAAGAGTAGCGGTTTTCCCCATAGGTACATATAACCCATTTGTTTGTATAGTCTTGCTGGAATGTAGGCAGGTTTTTGTGATTTACATGAAATTCAAAATAATCTTCAGATTGATTAAATAGAATTTTTTCAAATTGGCCGAAAAATATTTGCGATTGTTCAATATTTGCGTAATTACAGTTAATTAAACTGACAAAACCGGTCGCCGGATCAATTTTGGAGGTATATCCTGCCGGAACATAAAATAAAAATCCGCACTGACGGCCTATCTTCTCCTTGGGTTTTATTTGGCGGGTTAATTGGTATCCATTAAATAGTCCACCTTTTTCTTGCGGCTTATACGTTTTGAATACCAAATAGTTTAGCTTTTCAATCAACATTTTCTCAAATTTCTGATAGACATTGTATTCAAACTTGCCTCGGGTCCTGGTAAATTTGGGGTCTAACGATTCCATAACCAATATGGCATTATAGTCTATCATTAACTTAACAATCTCATGAATCGTAACAGATAGATAACCAGCTTTAAGTTCTTTAATTGAGCCTATAGTTTCCCAATTTTGGCGCGATTCTTTTCTTTCATCATTTCTTTGACTTAATTTCATTTGGTAGTCATATTCATTAATTACATTTAAGGATTTTTGTTTAATAATTTCACCCTTTTGATTAATTACTGAAACGTACAGCAAGTGCCGTTCTCCGCGATCAATTCCAATGATGTTCATATTAGGGTTATCTTTCAAAACTTTTAGCACCCGTAAATTAAGGTCCTTTGTAGAAGGTGCATTATAGTTGATGGTTATGGGGACATGGAATAAAAACTTGTCTTGGGAGTACCGCTTGTCTTTAATTATGTCGTGAGTTGCCATTTTA
>CAZVLC010000223.1:1195-2885 GCA_964627885.1 uncultured Peptococcaceae bacterium | reverse complement strand
TTTAGTTTTTCTTGGTACATATTCCTAATACGGGGTGACATAATAAGACCAAGCGAGGTGTTTTGGTTGAATGAAATACTTGTAGTGATCGTACGAAGCGTAATCTCCTTTTTTTCCCTGCTTATTTTTATACGCGTTTTGGGAAAACAAGAAATAAGCCAATTAACTTTTTTTGATTATGTGAACGGCATTACGATCGGATCTATTGCCAGTATTTTAACAACAGAATTAAATGATCGAGTTTTGCCTGTGTGGGTTGGGTTATTCACTTGGACGGCACTCGTTTTGCTGATGCAATTCGTCACCCTTAAATCACGGACCTTCTCAGAATATCTTGAGGGGGAACCCGTGGTCGTTATTATGAACGGAAAAATCATGGAAGATTCCATGAGAAAAATGCGTTACCGAGTTAGCGAATTGCTGGTGCAGTTGCGAGAGAAAAATATCTTTGATATTTCACAAGTGGAATTTGCCATTTTAGAGACAAGCGGGAAACTTAGTGTCATGAAAAAGACGTTCTATCAACCGGTAACCCCTAAAGATTTAAATATATCTACCAATTATCAAGGCTTATCGACTGAATTAATCTATGACGGAGTAGTTTTAGAGCAGAATCTGAAGCTGGTAAATCTTGACCGAAATTGGTTAGCACAAAAGTTAAAAGAAAACGGCATTAGCGCCCCATCCGAAGTTATGTTAGCTGCACTAAACACCCAAGGAGAACTATATCTGGATAAATACCAAGACTTCGTAAAAGAGGGGACGAGTCATGAATAAAGATGTGATCAAACCAATCGAATACCTTATTCCCATAGTGATAATTATGGTTTTTCTTATTATTATGCATAGCGCAACTCTTTTTAAGGGACAAGATGTAGGTAGACAAATTGATGAGTTGAAAAGCGAGGTTACACAGGAGCATTGGATTTCAGCCGAGGCCAAGCTTTCATCTTTGGATCAAGATTGGCAAGAGACGATCAAGCGAATTCAATTTGGGGCGGAGCGGGAAGATTTAAATCAGTTAAATCGTAATATCGCTCGTTTGAAAGGCCTGATTCAGGCTGAAGACAAAAATGGAGCCTTGGCAGAATTAGCAGAGGCAAAATATCATTGGTCGGAAATCGGCAAATGATGTAGGATAATCCAAAAAGGACACTACTTGGTGAGTAGTGTCCTAAATTATTATTGGATTTATGGTGCGGAAGGCGGGACTTGAACCCGCACGCCTTACGACACACGCCCCTCAAACGTGCCTGTCTGCCAATTCCAGCACTTCCGCAATTGAGCATTTTAAGCTCAGCAAAAATTATCTTAACATGAGGGAGGAATTATGTCAAGGGTATCTTTGCCCGGGAGCGTCTTTGTTTGAGATATATCTCGGAATTTATTTTTACTTTGGAGAAGCATTGCTGATTTCCGACGGCATACCCTTAAATTTATTAAAGTTTTCTTTGAAACGTTTCGCTAAGTCTTCGGCTTGTGCCTGGTATTTTTCCGGGTTGGGCCAAGTTTTTTCGGGAGTAAAGATTTCGTCAGGTACACCGGGGCAGGAAAGAGGAACTTTAAACCCGAAGATAGGGTCGATTCGTGTAGGCAATGCTTCGAGAGAACCTTCTAAAGCCGCTTTGATAATTGCCCGCGTATGCGGAATTTTAAATCTGCTGCCAACACCGTAGGGGCCACCGGTCCA
>CAZVLC010000223.1:0-1095 GCA_964627885.1 uncultured Peptococcaceae bacterium | reverse complement strand
CCCGCGTATGCGGAATTTTAAATCTGCTGCCAACACCGTAGGGGCCACCGGTCCAGCCTGTATTCAATAGATATACATGGGTGCCGTGCTTTGTTATTTTCTCGCCTAACAAATTAGCATATTGCACCGGCGGTAAGGGAAGGAAGGGCGCACCAAAGCATTCGGAGAAAGTCGCCTGTGGTTCCTTAATTCCTCTTTCTGTTCCGGCGAGTTTACTGGTATAACCAGAAAGGAAATGGTACATTGCCTGATTCTTATCCAGGATAGCAATAGGAGGGAGAACACCGAAAGCATCGGCTGTTAAAAAGAAAATAACGTTAGGGTGATTGGCTATGCTGGGGATCTGGGCGTTGGGAATATAGTGGAGCGGATAGGCTGCCCGTGTATTTTCGGTAATCACGGCATTAGAGTAATCCGCCTCACGGGAGTTATCGTCAAGAAAGACGTTTTCCAATACGGCGCCAAAACGGATGGCTCCGTAAATTTGCGGTTCATCAACTTCGCTCAGGCCGATGCATTTAGCGTAGCATCCTCCTTCGACGTTAAAGATCCCGTCTTCTGACCAGCCGTGTTCGTCATCACCGATCAATTTTCTGGCGGGGTCAGCGGAGAGAGTGGTTTTACCGGTGCCGGATAAACCAAAAAAGAGGGCGGAGTTTCCATTGGCATCAACGTTTGCTGAACAGTGCATCGACAAGATGTTCCGTTGGGGCAGAACATAATTGATTAAGGAAAAAACCGATTTTTTGATTTCTCCGGCGTAAGAGCTACCGGTAATCAGGATAACTTTTTCCGTCAAGTTAAGGACAACGGCAACCTCGGAATTAGTTCCGTGTTTTTCGGGATTTGCTTTGAATCCGGGTACCGCGACAATCAGATAATCAGCCGTAAATGCTGCCAATTCATCTTCGGTCGGACGGATAAAAAGTTCATGTGCGAACAGGTTTTGCCAAGCGTATTCATTAATTACCCGTAAGCTCAAACGGTATCGGGAATCTGCTCCGGCGAAACCATCAAAGACATAAAGTGGGGTTTTCGTTAAATACTGCAGAACATCGTTGAAGAGGGTAGTGAAATTTTCCGGGGACATCGGTT
>CAZVLC010000222.1:0-2885 GCA_964627885.1 uncultured Peptococcaceae bacterium | reverse complement strand
GAAGAGTTTCTGCCCGGATACGCCAATTAAAAGGGCGGAATTTGCCGCAATGATGGTCCGGATTTTGGGTTTAGAGGCGAATGTTGCCGATAACCTTTCTACTTCCTTTTCAGATGTGAAGGCAAGTGACTGGGCTTATTTAGCGATTAGAACAGCGCAACAATATGATTTAATGAATGGTTGTCCCGATGGGAGTTTCCGGCCGGAGGCGTTCATCACGCGCGAAGAAGCCATGGCGGTATTGGCGCAAGCGTTAGCGCTAAGAGAGCAAGGGGTAGAGCAAACTCCGCAGGAAATGAGCACGGTGTTAACGCAGTATGCTGATAGCGCTGAAATAAGCGAATGGGCCAAAGCAGCGGTAGCTTTAAGTGTGCAAAAAGGGTTAATTGTGGGGCGGGATAATTCTTTGGCTCCTCAAGCAAGTATCACCCGGGCCGAATCTGCAGCGGTAATTTGGCGCTTCTTGCAGCAGGAGGGTTAAGTAAAAGCCCAGTCACTCTACTAAACAGGGTGACTTTTTTGTCAGGGAAAGATATAATCAAAAAGGAGACCTTACAGAACAGAAAGGCAAACCTCAGCGAGAATGGGGAGTCGGACAATGAAAGTTTGTACGTTAATTAGTGGTAGTTCCGGAAACGCTATTTATGTCGAAACGGATCAGACGAAAGTGTTGATTGATGCCGGACAGTCAGGGAAGGTCATCAGTCAAGCTTTGGAGGAAGCTTGTGGCAGGTCGCCGCAAGAATTGGATGCGCTTTTACTTACGCATGGACACCGTGATCATATTATGGGAGCGGGTGTTTTAGCCAGAAGGTACCGTTTGCCTGTTTATGCTACAGAAGGGACTTGGTGTGAGATGGAAAGTCTCCCCGGAACCATTCGGGAAGAGCAGCAAAATTACATATGTTCCCAAAAACCGTTAGAAATAGGCGATTTAAAAATTGAACCATTTACGGTTTCCCATGATGCCATGGAACCGGTCGGATTTTTATTGTCTCAGGGGAAAAGGTCCCTGGGCATTGCTACTGACTCCGGTGTTTTTACTGCGCAAATGGCCAGGATGCTCACGAATGCCGATTGCTTTATTCTCGAAGCAAATCATGACTTGGATCTTCTGAAAAAAGGGCCTTATCCTTGGCCGTTAAAAAAGCGGATTTCCGGGATTATGGGGCATTTAGCTAATGATACGGCAGGGAATGCTTTGCTCCGTATTTTGGGGAAAGCCTCCCGTCAGGTAATGTTGGCCCATTTAAGCACGGAAAATAATAATCCGGCGTTGGCGTTACAGACGGTGCAGGATATATTAAGCGACAATCAGGTGAATTTGGACGAGGTTGATATAACAGTTGCACCACGTTACCAACCAAGTAGCTGCTTAGTAATTTAATCAGAATTCATTCCTAAAAACGTACTTGAACTACTTCCTTGGGTGACTAGGTATATGGTGAGAGGGATAATAGGATGTTAATAAAGCTTATTACAGTGGGTAAGTTAAAAGAAAAATACTGGAAGGATGCGGTTAAAGAGTACTGCAAAAGAATGGAGCCGTATACGAGGGTTGAAATAGTGGAAGTAGGCGAAGAAAAACTGCCGGAGTATCCGTCTGCGGCCGAAATTGAGCAGGCCTTAACGAAAGAAGGGGAAAGTATTTGGCGGCAGATTCCGCCTTCTTCTTATGTCGTCGCTTGCGCGATCGAAGGAAAAATGCTTTCTTCCGTGGAGTTAAGTAATTTTGTGAGCAGGCAGACCTTGCAAGGGTACAGTAAAATTGCATTCATTATTGGTAGTTCGCATGGTATATCCGGTAAGCTACTTGAAAAGAGCAACTTTTTATTATCCTTCTCTCCGATGACTTTCCCGCATCAAATGATGCGGGTGATTCTGTTAGAACAGCTTTACCGTAGTTATAAGATTGCGAAGGGTGAACCATACCACAAATGAGTGAAATGCAAAAAACTCGGGGCTGCCGCTCCGAGTTTTCATGTTGTTATGGTATTTTTTGAACGTATGCAAATAGCATATTCTAATAGAAAATCCAAGTAACTAAGCCGAAGAGGGGTATTAGAATACAAACGCTATAAAGCATATACCCAAAGAAGCTGGGCATCCGCACGCCGGATTCTTCCGCAATAGACCTGACCATGAAGTTTGGGGCATTCCCGATGTAAGTTATAGCACCGAAGAATACCGCCCCGCTAGCAATAGCCATTAAGAAATTGGGATGTTCGGCTAATAGCGCGGGGACAGCTATACTTTCTGTTACGCCTGGGTAGAATTGCCCTAGAGCCGTACTAAAGAAAGTCAGATAAGTAGGGGCGTTATCGAGGAAACTAGAAAGCAGGCCAGTAATCCAGAAATAGTTTGAAGGTTCTTTGAAGGCAGAAGTAATAAATCCTAAGGCACCGGGCTCTCCTGCTTTTAGAATAGCTAATACTGGCGCCATTGTAATAAAGATACCAAAGAAGAGATACGCCACTTCTAAGATAGGAGCCCAGGTGTATTCGTTTTCATCCCGAAGATTTTTCGGTGTGATTATCCACGAAATGATTAAGATGATGATTAGTAAGGCGTTTCGGGTAATGTCTTGTAAAGCGACATGTACTCCTAAGATATAAATCTCACTCATTTTTACACTTCCGCTAAAGAGAATCGCCCCTATGATACATGCGAGGAGAATAAAGTTGTATGAACCAAAGATTTGGAATTTCTTATTGGCAGTTGAAGTAGTAGTTCCCTCATATGTAGAATCCTGCTTAGACCCAAGTTTTGCATTTTCTTTTTGTTCCTTATGCAGGTAATAAGTATCAAATGCAACATAGATAATGAGAAGAGAGGCAAGAACGAGAAGCATTGGTGCATATAGACGCAATGACCAAAAGAAAGGT
>CAZVLC010000221.1:0-2887 GCA_964627885.1 uncultured Peptococcaceae bacterium | reverse complement strand
AATCAAGCGGCGCATTCGGCAAATCATGGATCAATATGTCGGATATGGCCGGGACGAAGAGGGATTGCAGTCGGCTTTTGAGATGTTGCAACAGCTTAAAGATGCAGGCTTACCCCAATTGTCCGCAAAAAGCGGCAGGGTTTTTAATTTAGCTTTACTGGATGCCTTGGAAGGTATGATTATGCTGCAGGTAGCACAGCTGGTTTGCGTCAGTGCTTTAGCCAGAAAGGAAACTCGCGGTCATCATTTTCGGACAGATTTTCCGTCTGCAAATGAAGGGACAGCAATGCATACGGCTTTAGGCCAACGCAGGGGGAAATTGGATGTGCAAATGCAGCCGGTTCGCCAGACGTCCGGATTATTTTTCGCAAGAAAGGAGGGATAAAAGACAGGAATGAATATTTTCGATTACATCAAGCTTGATGACATCGTAAATTTTACGCAGCGTCTTGTGCAAACACCTAGTGAAAGCGGCAACGAAAAAGAGGTAGCCCAAGTAATTGCTCAGGAAATGCAGAAACTAAATTTTGACGAAATACAAATTGATGAATTAAATAATGTTATTGGTCGCATCAAAGGTGATGGCACCGGAGCAAACTTGCTTCTTAACGGTCATATTGATCATGCCGAACCTGGAGCGATGTCCGAGCCTTATTCCGGCAAGATCATTGATGGAAGCAGGTTTGGGGATCCCGGGCCGGTTATTTATGGCCGGGGGGCGGTCGATATGAAAGGGGCAATTGCCTGTATGGTTTATGCCGCGGCTGCCCTAAAAAAGGCTGGAATAAAGTTAAAGGGTGATGTAATTGTGGCTGGCAATCCTTTTGAGGAGGAAAGTGCTGCCAAAGGAGTTCTTTACATGCTTGATCATGACAAGATTACGGCGGATTGTGCGATTTGCGGTGAAGCAACTAATTTGAATGTCTATGTGGGGCATAGGGGTAATGCCGAAGTAAAAATCACCGTCAAAGGAAAGATGAGCCATGCCTCCAATCCCAGCCGGGGGATCAATGCGGTAGTGAAGGGTGCCGAATTGGTTACCTTTATCTTGAATAATTATCAGTTGCCGAAGCATGACTTGCTGGGTGATTGTACCGTAACAATTCTGGATTTTGTTACAGATACAAGCAGAAAGGCTCCAGTCGTACCTGACCGTTGCGAGATTTACGTAGACCGCCGCTTTTTGCCGGGTGAGACTAAGGAACAAATTTTGCAGGAATTTAAGGATTTAATCAGCAAGGCACAAACACAAATTAAGGATTTAGCAGTGGAGGAATTAGAGATTACGAAATGGGGGGTAGCCCTTTATACGCCTCCCGAAGAGGTAATCGTTCAGAAACTGGTTTCAGCTCGTCAAAAGGTCATGGGTGAAGCAGGTAAATTATCTTCCTGGATTTTTGGAACTGATGGCGCTTTTGTAGCCGAAAGGGGCATTCCCACAGTCGGTTTTGGGCCGGGTAATGAGTACTTCGCGCATACGCCTGAAGATCATCTTCCCATTAGTCAATTGGAGAAAGCTACCAATATTTACGCGCAGACGGTTTTAGAAATTTGCGGTTAACTGTACAAATGGGTACAAGAATCTGATCAGATGAGAGGAGAGCAAAAGGATGAAACTATCAGCAGAGGCTCAGAAATATTTGATGAATGCAAAGCAAATCGCCAGTGGGGTACCAGATGAGGCTGATATCAAGTTGTCCCAAATCATGGGTGACTGGCGCGAGATGGACAAGATTGATTTAGCCATTATGGGGATTCCCTTTGATACGTCTGTAATGCTTCGCCCCGGTTGCCGTTTTGGCCCCGATAGTATTCGGGATGGGTTCTTCCTGTCCAATATCTATGAGCCGGGTTATGATTATGATTTACTGGGCTTAAATGTTTCCGATTTTGGCAATATTGATGTCATTTACACTGATGTCTTGGAAACCCATAAACGGATCGAAACGGTTCTCTCCGAAATAATTAAAGGCGGAGCCACGCCATTAGTTTTAGGCGGTGACCATGGACTCACTTATCCAAATGTAAAATCCTTGCTTAATAATCTGGAAGGCAATGTCGGGATCATCATGTTTGACGGCCATTTGGATGTAAGAACAGATCAGCACGGGATGATTTCCAGCGGCACACCTTTCCGCAGATTAATGGAAGAACCAACGCGGAATCCGCTGAACCCGAAGAATTTAGTAGAAATCGGGATTAATGGCTGGTTGGCCTCCAAGAAATACGGCGATTTCTGCAAGGAAAAAGGGGTTACCATCTTCCCAGCTCGTGAAGTGCACAGAAGGGGCATCGATGAAATAGTCAAAGAGGCGATTGAGATTGCCAGTGATGGCACGGATGCGATCTGGATCAGCTTTGATATTGACGGTTTGGATTTAGCTTATGCTCCGGGAACCTGTGCTCCTAATCCGGGAGGATTGACGGCTCATCAGGCTTTAGAAGCTGTCTGGACAATTGGGCAGCATCCTTTGTGCCGGGGAATGGATTTATTGGAAGTTTCTCCGCCATGGGATTTGCATAATATTACCTCCATTATGGCTGCAGCATTAGCCATGAATTTTATCGGAGCTACTAAAAAGAGGATTTACGGCTAAATTTGGTTTTTAGTTATTTCCGTTTCTTTTACTTCTAAATAGGGAGCTTTCCTTGTCACCTTCTCTCAGTTGTAACCTCCCTAAAAGTACAGAGAGGATCGTGACGGGGAAGCTCCTACACTAATTGAGCTTTTACTAAGCATTAAAAAATGCGGGTAGGAAAAAAATAATTGGAATAAATGAAAAAAGTTGTGTCTCGGAGATTATTTTATTGTATAATATATTACAGAATATTTAGCTAAGCCACTAAAAATATTTCAGGAATTGGGGTTAGAATGATGAACCAGGTA
>CAZVLC010000220.1:0-2897 GCA_964627885.1 uncultured Peptococcaceae bacterium | reverse complement strand
CGCACCCTGGCCAATAATTCTTCAAGGGCAAACGGTTTGATCAGATAATCATCCGCCCCACAATCCAGACCTTTGACCCGGTCTTTCACTTCATCCCTCGCTGTTAGCATTAAAATCGAGGTGTCTACTTGCCCCTTGAGAAGGCGACATACTTCAAAGCCATCCATTTCCGGCAGCATGATATCCAAAATTACTACCTGGGGCTTTTCCCGAACAACAACTTCCCACCCTTGCAAGCCATTTTCGGCGGCAAGAACAATATAACCGGCATACGATAGACTTCTAACGAGCATTGCTCTGATTTTGGGGTCATCATCAATAATCACAATTTTTTCTTTGGCCATTCCTTTTCATCCTTCTCAAACACTTTACTAATCCTTGCCCCTATTTTACCATATCGTCTGAAATAAGTTTATGTCCATTTTTTAAGTACTAGATATAGTCAGAAAAACGCCCTTTATGGCGCAATGAACTGGCCAAAAAGGGCGTTATCTACTCTATCAATAATTACTTTTTATCTAACCTTTTTTAAGCGATCGTTTTTGATGATACCCGGAATCCTGCCCCGTTTCGCAATGGGTTTACCGGCTACTTCCTTGAGATCCATCGTCATTTCCACCGGTGATGCCGCTGAAATATGGCTACCAACGCCAAAGGCATCTGCCCCTGCCTCCTTGAGCAGGCGAATCCGTTCGGGGGATAACCCACCGGAAACAAATATTTTCACGTGGGAAAAACCTTTTTGGTTCAGGCGTTCTCTCACTTCATTGACTAACTGCGGCGTAACTCCTCCTCTTTCACTAGGCGTATCCAAACGCACACCCTGTAAATTAGCACCCAAGGCTTCCGCCACCCGTAAACTCTCTTCCGCTTCATCTTTAAACGTATCAACTAAAACCGTGCGTGCTTCTCCCGAAGGCATAATTTCATGATAAGCTTCGGCTACCTTCACCGAATCGCCCATGATTAAAAAGATGGCATGCGGCACTGTCCCCGCCGGCTCTTTACCGGCTAGTTTTGCGCCGAGAATACAGCTGGCTCCGTCGGCGCCACCAATAATCGCGGCTCTTTCCATAACGGGGGCAATGGCGGGATGAACATGTCTAGCCCCAAAACAAAGCATCAGGCTATCCCCTGCGGCCTCTTTCGCTTCTCGCGCTGCCGTCGCCCAACCACTTGAGCTAGCTAAGATTCCCAAAAGCGCCGTTTCGTAAATTCCAAAATCGGTGTATTTACCTTGAATCCGCATAATTACTTCCTTAGATTCAAAAGAGTCCCCTTCTTGCAAAGACCACACTTGGACATCACAATTCTGAAAGAGAGCCAACACTTCCGGTACTCCGGCCAAAATGCCCCCGCGACGGGCGAATACTTCTGCGGTGACAACAGTGTCTTTTAACCCGCGTTTTGCCAAAATTTCTTGCGTCTTCACGAAATAGACGTCCGTAGTAGCACCTTGTACTATTTCCTCATGTTCGGCTGAAAATAGTATTCGGTCTTTTGCAGGTTTCAAAGCATATACCTGCTCTAACGTCATTAATTTCTCTTTCATTTTTTCCCTCCTGTAAGCTTCCTCGGCTAATTGACCTAATTTGTTATATTAATTATTAATCTTGATATATCCTTTTATAAATCTGGTAATTGAAGAGCACCCGGTCCACATATCCTCTGGTCTCCTGATAGGGTATTTGCTTAATATCCTGCATTTTTCCGGTCCAGTTGCCCTCGGTCAGCCACTTTTTGATCTTATGCTCCCCGGCATTATATGCCGCCACTACTTTGACCATATTTCCGGAAAAAGTACGGTTTAAATAAGCAAGATACCAAATTCCCATCGGAATGTTATAGCTGGGATTATATAGTTTGTCTACTGAATAATCCTCAATTTTCATTTGCTCCGCAATCCACTTGCCGGTTTCCGGCATGATTTGCATTAAACCCCGTGCGCCTACGTGCGACTGTGCGTTAGCGTGAAAACGACTTTCGGCTTTGATAATACCCAAAACCAGATATTGTTCCACCTGATAAGTAGCACAATATTCCATAATTAAATCACGATGCGGATAGGGATACAATTTCTGCAAAAACCACGGACTTGTAAGGATATATATGAATAACAAGCCAACAAGGAGGATTAACCCCACCTTTTTAAGCGCTCGATACAACAATCTCTTTCCTCCCACTTGTTTTGCACTGTCATGCTCTTAATGTTTGCACTACTCACCCTATATTTGCACTATTACTTTACGACCTGTTGCCATATTCTATGTATCAATTCTTTCGTTTCTAGCATTTCCCCGCTATTGTCGATAATCCTGTGTGCATATTTTCTTTTCTCAGCCAAGGGTAACTGTGATTGCAGCCTTTGCAGCGCTGCCTCCTCCGTAAGCTCATCCCGTTCCCGCAAACGTAATATTTGTAATTCTTCCGGAATATCCACCAACCACACCTCATCAACCAGTTGATGCAACCCTGTTTCAATTAATAGCGGTGCATCGACCACAATTAACGGAGCCCTTCCCAAGGTGCGATATTCATTAATCGCATCGGTAATTTTGGCGAGAATACGCGGATGCATGATCTGATTCAAGACTTTCCGTTGTTCTGGAAAACGAAAAATCAGCTGACCTAATTCCTTTCTTTTCAGTGACCCATCTTCATTTACTATCTCTGAACCGAAATGGCGGACAATTTCTTGCATGGCCGAACTATGAGGAGACACTAACTCACGCGCCACAAGATCGGCGTCAATTATCTGAGCACCCAACTCCCTTAAATATTGGGACACCAGACTCTTTCCTGCGGCAATTCCCCCTGTCAAGCCAACAACAAGCACTATGACTTACTCCCTTCGGCAGATATTATTTTTATCATACCTATTTATCCATTCAATAGCA
>CAZVLC010000219.1:0-2900 GCA_964627885.1 uncultured Peptococcaceae bacterium | reverse complement strand
GCAGAACGCAGGTTGCGTGCAGGTATTGCGAAACTACCAGACGGAGAATACAATTTCATTGACTATATGGATGATGCAGGTGTTGCCTCTCCTGATCCTATTCAGATTTGCGTAAAGATCAACATCAAGGGCGATACTATGGATCTTGATTTTGCTGGTACACATGAGCAGGTTGAAGGGCCTATAAACGTTACCTTTAATGGCTTGCTGGCAACGGTATTCTATTCTCTCAAGGCACTGATCGACCCTAGCATACCATCTAACGCTGGTATTTATAGAGCGTTTAAGGTAATAGTTGAACCAGGACTGATAATCAATGCAATGAATCCAGCACCAGTTGGTCAGCGCATTGATACAGCTATGCGTGTTGCCGATGTTATCTTCGGCGCTCTAGCTCCCGCTATTCCTGATCGCGCGATTGCAGGATGTAACAGCTCTTGTACCTCTGCTATCTTCAGCGGTCATGACCCTATGGATAAGGATAACTTATATATATATCTTGAAACTATCGCGGGTGGTTCCGGCGCAACCAAACATGATGATGGTCTGAGTGGGGTGCAGGTTCATATGACAAATACCTCCAACTTGCCCATTGAGGCGTTAGAAATGGAATTCCCACTCATTATTGTAAGAAAATACGAACTGAGAACCAATAGCGGTGGTGCAGGCAAATTCCGTGGCGGTCTCGGAATTGAGCGTGAATTTGAAGCTATGTTTGATAATATTACCTATACTGGTCTCGGCGATAGGCAGATCATTCCCCCGTGGGGCCTGGAAGGCGGTCATAACGGTTCTGGAGGTGCATATTATCTTACCCGCAAGGGCGGTGTGCAACAACGCCTGTCTTCTAAAAGTACTGATGTTATGCTTAGTGCCGGCGACATCATAAGTGTGCAGACGCCTGGTGCCGGCGGTTACGGTAAGGCAATTGAGCGTGACGAACAGGCTGTTTTGACTGATATCATCGAAGGCAAGGTTACCATCGATAGAGCGCACGAGCTCTATGGTGTAGTGATTGATGAAGTAGGAGGTGCGCTTGCAGTCGATGTAGCAGCGACCAAAGCGCTCAGAAAAGCAGTAGAAGCATCATAAGGAAAAATTAGGAGGAGTGAATGGTGAAAAGTGTTGGATTGAGGAAAATACATAAATATCTGGATCGATTCGTTTCCATCGTACATGACCTTGCGGCTTGTACGACGGCGTTATTCCTTGGCTTTCTGTTTGTTCAGGTATTTATGAGGTACTTTTTTAACAAGCCGATTTACGGTCTTGACGAGCTTGTCACTGCGTTAATGATCTGGTCTATGTCACTAGGCTTTGCAATCGTTTATTGGGAAAATGAACATGCAACCATAGAGTTTTTGATGAAGTACCTTCCTAAAGTTGGCAAGAAAATTGTCTATTTTATGACAAATATTATTGTGCTAATTGAAGCTATCGTGTTTGTGCCAGGTGGAATCAAGTTGTTCACAATGCAGGCAAAGACAATTCCACTTGGTGGGCTTCCTTTTACAAAAGCATATTATTATGCTCTACCAATCATCGTGATGGGTATACTGCTTTTTCTTTTAAGTGCTTTCCGAGCAGTAGAGTATGCTGTTACCGGAGATGATACTATTATGACTTCAAAACCTGTTGAAGGAGGTGTCAATATTGATTGATCCTATGGTAATGATTTGTTTTATTCTATTTGTTCTCCTGCTTTTGCTTGAAGTGCCCATTTCCTTTGGAATGCTTGCTTCAAGTATTCTCTATGCGTTTTACAAAGGTGAAAGCTTCGTAATGTTTGCACAGAAGGTTGGCAATTCCTTTGCGGATTTCTCCATGCTGGCAGTTCCTGCATTTCTGTTCGTCGGCATATTTATGAACGAGATAGGATTGACCAATAAGATATTTGGATTTGCTGAAAAGTGGTTGGGACATATTCCGGGTGGCCTTGCACATTCAAACATTTTAGCTAGCATGCTCTTTGCTGGTATGTCGGGGTCTGCACTGGCAGATGCTGGCGGATTGGGTACAATTGAAGTAAAAGCTATGCGCGATGCAGGATATGATGAGAATTTTTCTGTTGCTGTTACTGCGGCATCTTCAACTATTGGGCCTATTATTCCACCAAGTATTAATTTTGTCATTTGGGCATTTCTCTCACAAACATCTACACTTGCTATGTTTTTGGCTGGCATTATACCGGGTGTACTAATGGGACTATCAATGATGATTTGGGTTGTCATTGCAGTTAAAAAATTGGGTGTTAAAGCGCCAGTCATAAAAAAGGCCACATGGAAAGAAAGGTGGGTATATACTATCGATGCTCTTCCTGCACTGGGTGGTCCGGCAATTCTCATTGGAGGTATCATGTCGGGCGCGTTCACACCCACCGAATGCGGAGTTGTAGCGGGCGGGTATTGTGTTATACTTGCAGCCTTTTATAAGAAGTTGAACTTGAAGATGGTAATGCGTGCTTTGAAGAGCACATTGTCTTCATCAGCAATGGTTATGGGATTGTGCGCTACTGGTTTGGTTTTTAACTGGATGATTGTTACCAGTGGTTTAATGAATATAGTAGCAGATATGTTGTTTTCAGTGGGAAATATATATCTAGTATTGATGATCTTGAATTTATTTTTACTCTTTATGGGATGTTTCATTGGCTCAATGCAGGTGCTTATTATGGTTGCACCTCTGCTCATGAGTTTGGTAAACAACTTTGGCTTGAGTCCAGTACATATTGGTGTTATTGCTGTTTTTAATCTTGTTCTTGGCCTTATTACACCGCCTATGGCACCAGCTCTCTTCGTTACAGCAAAGGCAACAAATGTATCCTTTAATAAGTCGCTGAAGTATACGGTTCAATTTTTGATTCCCTTAGTTACCATGTTAATTCTTATTACGTACTTCCC
>CAZVLC010000218.1:0-2902 GCA_964627885.1 uncultured Peptococcaceae bacterium | reverse complement strand
TTTATTTGAATTTGCACAGGCTGATGACATTAATAAACACGCTAACAATACCACTGCTGCTAGACTATTTTTCATTTTTAGCCCCCCTTGTTTTCATGTGATTAGATATTACTTGGAATATTAAATAAGTTCGCTTGCGCTCAATCTGCTCGCTCTTGAATAAAAAAGCCCAGCCACAAAACGCGGATTGCTTCTTTTCCGTCTTACCACTCAATTTCCTCCGGATAATCAAGGTTTAATTGCAAATCATGCACACTACAAAAGCTTTTCCTAGCCTCTTCTTTTAGCGAATTTGCTAAATCATAATACTCATCATCAAGCTCCACAAGCCGTTTCGCCATAAGCGAAATGTTTTTGCGTCGTTTTTCACTGGTCATGCATAGGAAGCGGGCATTGAGCACATCAATATATTGGGTCAAAAATGTTTCCACGAATATATACCTGCTGTTCATCATCTTTATTACCCGCTTATAAGTAGCATCTGTTAAGGTTTCCCGCAAACAATCCGCCACTGCTGCCTGCAGCATCCGAACTTGGGCGATATACTTATCCCATATTACCTTGCTGTCGGTCAAAATATCATAGTCATATCTGGCTTTAGAAAGCTTTTTCCCGTACCGTTTAATAAACGCATTTAAAGCCATCACGACAAAAAGCATCTCCGTCCACAAAGCATTGATCTTTAAATAGACATTCATTTCCGGTGCCAATGCCGACAAACGCTTTCTTTTCTCTGCATCCATCCCGTTATCGATAAACTCGATTTCCCTGTCGCCCATTAAGGCATGACGCAGATCATAGCAAATAGCCAATACTCTTATGCGGGCTGGCCCGAACTCGTCAGCTTCCTCCTCGCTGCCTACCACGTTATGTAAAGCCTCGTAGAGATTATCAAAGTCCTGATAATCACCATAGATTGCGACTCCGGTATTATGTGGAGTGTTTTGCACAAAAATCATTTATTTCATCCCTTTTTGCTTTTTCCCTTTATTGTAACCCCTTCCTGCCCTTTTGCAAAGCAAAAATTGCTTTCTTCCCGGAAAGGTGGAATGATAAGTATTAGTGCCAATCAGATTTCGGGCATAACGAGAACCTAAATAAGCAGAACCGGCTCCTTACTGAACCGGTTCTGCTTATTTTTACAACATCCCCAAAATCGTCCAGAGTATCCTTGCAAAAGGGCGGTAATTATCTTGCTATAAAAAAACCTGCTGACTTTATTTCAGCAGGGCATCGGTTATATTCTATCGCTATTTCTCTTTTTTCTTTTTAGGCTTTGGCATTGGAAGCTCCGCACAGCTTGCTGTGATAAACTCTGCCAAAAGTTCTTTATCATCCAGTTCTTCCAGAACAATATGTGGCTTCGCACCATTATATGGTGGTAACCTTTGTGCCGTTGGTAATAATCTATCGGCGGCAGATGTTGGCTTGATATATACTTGATTATCACAAATTAAACCAAAAATTTTCTCATCGCAATAGATCCCATACTCCCCAAACATCTTCTTATAAGTGATATTACCTGCAAGGCTCATTTGCTCGCAAGCGTATATAACAAAGTCATGTGATGACGCCATAATAGAACCTCCGATTTTATTATTGTCATTTTGCAAATGACCCGATTTCAATTAAATTCCCTTCCGGGTCTGCGATATAGCAGGTGCGTTGTCCCCAAGACTCTGTGGTAGGCTGCATAATAGGCTCTGCACCTTTGGAAACTACTTGCCTAAAGGTATCATCTACTGCTGCATAATTTTCGACACTCAGGGCGATTTCATGGTGACCGTTCACACCATTTGCATAAGAAAACGGCCTTTTTGTCATCTGCTCAAAATCACTTCTGCGATACAGAAAAAATAAAGTTCCATCTTTTACAAGATAAACATTGCTTGCGTTTTCTTCTTCTTTGATTTCAAATCCAAGGACATCACGGTAAAATCTCACCATTCTTGACATGTCCTCAACAAAAATCCCAAAATAATCAGGCGGTATATTACCACTTTTGGGCATCATTTTGATAGCATAAGACAAAGCATAAAGCATTTCAACGCTGTGTTGATATTCGCCATTTTCCTCATTTGGATTGCCACAGCCGTCAATTTGAATAAACTTAATTTCGGGGACATCTATTATAGATGGTTCTGATTTTGGCTGATACAGCTCCTCCAATTTATACCTTTAGCATAACACATCTAAATAGACAACAATATGTCATATTAAAAATATTGCGTCAAGATTTTTTGGAGTATTTCTTTGATTTCACAGCGAATGTCTATAGCTTCTCGAACCAAGGCTCTGAATTGTTGCCGAAGGCTAGTTAATCGTAATTCCTTACATGAAATCTCAATTTGAGTTTCCAAGATACCTGAAGTCATTAATTCACCCCCTGTAACAGTTGATCATACTGGTGAGTATCAGCCATTGTTATCAATTGTGTGGTTGAATTTATTAAGCAATCTACAGGAATAGGCTGTTGTTTTTGCCTGCTCATTAGATACTGGCGAAGAGAGACGTCATTGGCCATTAAAGGACTAATTACTATAATCGCTTGGCTAACTTCCTCGAGTGAATATTCGTGCATTAACAAAAGCACTTTTAGAAAATCCTTATAACCTGTGCTATGAGATTTTTCCATTCTCTCTCGAACTTGTTGAAAAGGTTTTGGCAATTGACGCACAACTGTAGCATGAGTCACAGCGTGGGGTTTGCGTTCAAGTGCGGTTAAATAATATTCACTGTTTTTGCCCGATGAGACTTAAGAACTCCTGCCTCTCGTATGTTTTCGTTTCCGCCGTACATTTATTCCAGTCCTCATCGAACTTAGCATACTCCACTGTAACCTCGTCCTTCCCGACTTTGATATCGCGGATTTCCTCTTGTTCTCCCGGTTGCAGTACTAAAC
>CAZVLC010000217.1:0-2905 GCA_964627885.1 uncultured Peptococcaceae bacterium | reverse complement strand
TTCCCCTTTATACGAATCCACAGAAAGCTGGGAGAGTGACCTCGCCGCATTATCTGATCTACTAAATAAAATTGTAGGCAATAAAGGAACAATTACTACCAATGCCCAAAATCTATATGATACCTTAAAACTCATGGATCAATTAGGGATAAAACTGGAACGAGCCGCTTCCTATGCCAAAATGAAATTTGATGCCGATATGAGTAATCCGGCAGCTAAAAACGATTATGAAAAATTAGACCTTCTCTACACCAAAATCAGCAGTCAATTAGCCTTTTATGAACCGGAATTGCTCCAACTGGAGCCGGATCACTTTCAGCACTATCTACAAGAAATCCCCGAGTTAGTTACATATCGCTTTATGTTTGAAAAACTCTTTCAGCAAAAACCACACATTCTATCACCGCAAGAAGAAGAAATCTTATCACAAATGGCTTCCTTAGGTGCTTCCTTTGAAAAAATTTATGATGATTTGACGGTCAACGACTTAGAATTTCCTGAAATAGAAGACAAATCTGGGGGGATAATTAAGGCAACTGAAACAAACTACCGTAAAGCCTTAAACTCAACTGATCGAACATTTCGGGCCAGATTCTTTCATGCCCTTTTAGGTACATATGGCGGCTCTATTAACTCCATCACCTCAATTATCTATGGAAATATCAAATATCACGCTTTCCTGGCGAAAACCAGAAAGTATCCTTCTTCGCGTGAAATGGCTTTAAATGAGAATCATATTCCCGCACATGTTTACGATTCCTTGATTGCTACAGTACGCAGCAATGTCCATCAATTACAACGCTACCTTGCTTTTCGCAAAAAAGTCTTAGGCTATGAAGAACTACATTTTTATGACCTTTTTGTTCCCCTAATCGATAATGTGGATAAAACATATACTTATACGGAAGCACAAAATATTGTCCTCAATGCGTTAAGCATACTAGGAGATGAGTATGGAACGGTTTTAAAGCAAGCCTTTACTGACCGCTGGATTGATGTATACCCTAAAAAAGGGAAAACCTCGGGGGCATATGCCAATGGCGTTTATGGAGTGCACCCCTATTCCCTGTTGAATTTTAGCGGAACACTGGACGATCTCTTTACGATTGCTCATGAACTTGGTCATGTGATGCACAGTTATTACAGCAATAATCAACAACCTTTTGTCAATGCTGATTATGTTATTTTTACGGCAGAAGTCGCTTCGACCGTCAATGAGTATCTCCTCTACCGCTACTTACTGTCCCATACGACAAATCAGGCTGAAAAAAATTATTTATTGAGTATGCATTTGGATAGTATCCGTTCGACTTTATATCGACAAGCCTTCTTTGCCGATTTTGAAATGCAGATACATCGATTGGCCGAAGCCGATACTCCTATCACCCCGGAACTGCTCTGCCACACTTACCACGAGTTATATGAGTATTATCACGGAGAGCCCTTCACAATTGATCAGGAACTAACTTATGAATGGGCCCGCATTCCTCATTTCTATCGCCCGTTCTATGTTTACCAATATGCCACGGGAATCTCCGCCGCAATTTCCCTGGGAAAGGGAATCACCGCCCAAAAACCCGGAGCACTCGAAGCATATTTACACTTTCTCACTACCGGCGGTTCTGATTATCCACTAAACCTATTAAAAAAGGCCGGAGTGGATATGTCCACTTCCGACCCAATTCTCGCCGCTATTGAGGATTTTTCTTCTACGCTTGATTTACTTTCGGCCTCTTTCTAATCCTTTTCTAAGTTCTAACTAGTCTACCGACCACTGGAGCCAAAACCGCCTCCCCTATTCTCCCCAATCTCCGCGACACTTTCTACCGGTGCCCAATCGATTATGGGCACTTTTTGTAAAACAAGCTGTGCTACCCGATCTCCTTTTTTGACTAAATAGCTTTCTGTCGAAGACGTATTTTGGATAATCACACATATTTCGTCGCGATAACCAGCATCGATGGTCCCCGGACTATTCGCAATTCTTAAGGGTGATTTTAACGATAACCCGCTCCTAGGACGAACCTGTAGTTCGTATCCCACCGGAATAGCTACTTTGAGCCCTGTCCGGATTAATAAAGTTTGCTCTGGTAAAATTAATTGTTCTTCCACCGCATACAGATCCATTCCGGCATCACCGATTCGCGCATAATGAGGGAGCTTCGCCTCGGGATGACACCGCTCCACAAAAATCCTCACCTTTTCATCCGCCACGCTCATTGCATTTCCTCCTCAATATTACTGTCTTTTAATTCCTTCTCCGTCTTTAGCTTATTCCTACAGGGAAGAAAGATAATAAAGCTTGTTCCTATCTTCTTATCACTTTCGATTTCTATCCTCCCTTTATGGTCTTTGATTATTTGGTAACAAATACTCAAACCTAAGCCTGTCCCTTTAGCTTTCGTTGTAAAGAAAGGAGTTCCGGCATTCCGCCGCTCTTCCTCCGTCATGGGCTTACCATTATTATAAATATTAATTGCTACTTCATAAGACTGATTATGATAATCCGTAGATATCTTAATTTCAGGATGTTTTTGATCTGTCACAACTTCCATTGCGTTTTTGGTGATATTTAGGATCACCTGCCTGATTTTGTTCACATCGACTCGTACTATTTTCTCTCCATCCTTAATCGCAAATTCGAGATTAATTTTTCGAATAAAAGCATTTGTATCAATCATCGTCTTTATTGAATCAATCAGTTCATTAATCGTCGTTTCCTTTAATTCAGCCGGAGAAGGTTTTGCAAACATAAGAAAATCCGTCACGAACCGATTGATATTATCGGTTTCCCTCTCAATAAAGCAGGCATATTCCAGCGCTTTTTCATCTTCTGCTTTGAATTTAATTAACTGACTAAACCCTTTAATTGCCGTTAAGGGGTTTTTTATTTCATGAACTATAC
>CAZVLC010000216.1:0-2905 GCA_964627885.1 uncultured Peptococcaceae bacterium | reverse complement strand
ATGAGACCACTCTGGGCGAAGCTGCCTGCTTCTTCAGGCTCAAAGCCGGTGAATAAAATCGGCTGAAACAGACCCTTTTCATAAGGGTTAATTGACACGGCGTGCTGGATTTTTCGTTCGGTACGCCGTGTCTGCTTTTTTGGCACACGCGGAAAACGTGAAAGGACATCATCCCAAAAAACGGCCGGACTGCGTTTCAAAATAAAGAATGGAACTCCTTGAGCCGAAGAGACGGAACCCGCGGTAACGTGAATGCAGTGATTCGCCCGATGATCAGCTTTTAGCAGAGGCGATTTGGAGTGGTTTCTTTTTTAGTGCGCAATTTCGGCATAAACCCCGTGAAACGACGACCAATAGTGTTTTTATAGAAGTGAATGATGCCCAGCCAAAAGACTGATATCTTCAGATCGGAGGATTATCGTATTCAACTCCTGGCGGGAATTCTGAAACAATGCGACGTGCTTGTCAGCAATGACAGCTCCGCCATCCACGTAGAGGCTGTTATTGGATATCCAGTGATCGTAATCAAGGGATTATTGATGAAAAACTCTTCAATTTACTCCCGAAACCAGTCAAACAAAAAAATTTATTGAACAGAATACCTTGACATCCTGGAAAAATGACCGTACACTATACGAATGATTGAATAGTGTGGTAACCATGGTGGTTCTTCATGGATTCAGGATAAAGTATAGAATGGATAAATCAATGAATATAAAACGAGAAGATTTCAACGAGGCATTCCCTGATGGGAGTGAGCTTAGAGAGTTGGCTAAAGAAATTGCGGGACTTGGTTTCAATGAAGCTAAAGACTTGGGGATATTAAAAGCAAATCCTCCTCCGTATAATTTTCTGGCAAATGGAGAAACAGAAACAAATGATTATGGCAAAATAGAACTTTATTGCCCATTAGGATTTGCGAAATGGAAGTTTGGGAAAGATTTAGAAATGACAGGTCATTGTTGCGAATTAGAATTATCTAAATTTGAAAAAGACCCAAAAAAGTTTGGACGTTTACACGGATTTGGAGAAAATAAAAACGAGTCAGTCAAAGGTCTTTCTTTTCTGTTTGATCCATTGGTGGATGCGTTTCTCGCTCCGCACTTTCTACCCCTTAAGGAGAATTCTTCGAAAGTTGAAAAAGAAGCACCAGAGGGAACTGCACCAGGAACTGTTATTGTCCTTTCGGATTATGGGGCAATCGGAGACACAGATAACGAGATAATCAACTATAATGATAATGACGAAAAACATAAAATAGAGTGGGCGGAGCATATTATGAACGATGTTCTTAAAGTAAATTCAAAACAAGACAATACTACAAAAAATATATTGTCATCCGTATGTATGGACAAAGAAAAATGGAAGGAGAATTCAGATTTAATCTGCAAATCTATTCGTGAAAAAAATGTATATGTTTGGAATTTCTTTCCCTTTATGAGAGGGGGAAAAAGTTCCACGGATGCGAAAGCACTGCCTAAAAAAGAAGGAGGATGTTGGAATAAGTGCAGCGAGTGGCTGTTGCGATTCGCAACATCTCTCAATGTAAAGAACATCGTGATTTGTACAAATGCAGTTATCAGAAAACGCGCTTTTGGAAATGTAGCAAGGACAGGAAATAAAAAAATTAAATTAGATAAACTTCTTTTTGAATCATATCAATCTCTTTTTAACAAATTGTGTAGTGAATTCTCTGTATATGTACTGTATCACCCCTCTTCCAGTAATTGGATAACGGATCCTGGAGATGGCCTTGGCAAAGATTGTGAAACTCTTAAAAAAATTTTAGACCCATCGTGGAGACGTGAGAAACCTTAAGACAGTTTGAGATTGGGGGACATCTCTATCTTGAGAATCGGTTCCAGGAAAGCTTTCCCTGGCAATATCCTTACTTGTAAGCAATTCGGCAGTTTTAAAAAAACAGGTTATCGGCCCTGAATTTGGAGTCTTCGGTCAGCGGATGGCCCAGGAGAGTTTTTTGCCGCTTCAATTTCGGCTTCAGGATTCCGTCTTACCTGTTCATTCGCTCCGGGCCATCTGGTTTTGAGACGACGTAATGCCCAAAAAAGGGCCGAATCGTATTTCAAAATAAAGAATTGAACTTTTCGGGCTCAAGAGATAGAATTCCGGGTAACGTGAATGCGGTGATTCGTCCGATGAACAGCCTTGAGAAGAGCCGATGGAAGCGGTTTCATTTTTCGGGCGGTATTGCGGCATAAACCCCATGAAACTATGAATAGACGAGAATTTATTGCAGGCAGCGCAATAGCGGCTGCAGGTGTTGTGAGCGGAGTCTCCGCTCTGGCGCAGGGGACTCTCTCCTGGAGAGGCGCTCCCGGTAATCGCGGTATGGCCGGTGGGCCCGGAGGCGCTCGCCGTTCTCCGATCCGTAAGGCGATCAGTCTGGGGATGATCTCCGGCGGCGGATCCATTGTGGATAAGTTCAATCTTGCCAAAGAGTGCGGGATTGACGGGCTGGAGGTCAACTGCCCCACGACGGATGAGAACCTGAAGGAATTGATCGCGGCACGGGATGCCACGCAGGTTCAAATCGCCGGTATCATGTTCGGCGGGAACTGGTCGCAAAATCTGACCGATTATGACCCGGAAAAGCGCAAGATTGCCGCCGAGGCGATCACCAAGGCGCTTGAGCAGGCCAATGAGCTGGGCGCTCCGCACGTACTGGTCGTGCCGGGAGTGGTCAATGCGGGGATGAATTACGAGGATGCCTGGAAGAATTCGATCCAGGAACTGGTCAAGCTGGCGCCCGTCGCGGAGAAAAACCGGGTGAAAATCGGTGTCGAAAACGTATGGAATAATTTCCTACTGAGTCCGGTGGAGATGGCCTACTATCTGGATCAGGTCAATAGCCCCTGGGTCGGATGCCTCTTTGATATTGGCAATA
>CAZVLC010000215.1:0-2908 GCA_964627885.1 uncultured Peptococcaceae bacterium | reverse complement strand
GCCATTAGCTAAAGCACTTGCACAATCTTTGGGCGTGCCAATATTGGCCACAAGCTCAACTCTCCGGAGCTGATCTTTAGTTTCCGCCGGAAGATCTTTAAGCTCCTTAAGCTCCTGCACATAGAGAAGATATTCAGCACGGAGTTTTTCATAACGCTGTATAGTTTCCTGGTCAGGATTTAAATACACCACTCCCGTATTTCCATCGACGATGACCAGATCTCCCGGTTTAGCCTCACTTATGAGTCCAACCGTTCCTACCACCGCCGGTATCTCTAATGACCTGGCCATAATAGCCGTATGGGAAGTTCGCCCGCCCATTTCCGTAGCAAAAGCCAGCACACTCTCTTTATTCATTTGGGCTGTATCAGAAGGAGTCAAATCCCTGGCAATAATGATGACCTCGTCGGAAAGATCGGCCAGATTCTGCTGGGGAATGTTCAGCAGAATCCTTACCATCCTATCCCCTATATCCCGAATATCGGCAGCTCTTTCCCGCAAATATTCATCTTCGATATTCTGAAACATTTCCGTATAGGCAGCCACCACTAAGGTTAGCGCATATTCGGCGTGAAGCGCTTCTGTCTGAATTTTTTCGCGTATTTCATTGAGAAATATTTCATCCTCCAGCATCATCAGGTGAGCCCCAAAAATCTCGGCCTTATCGGCACCCATTTCTTTTTCGGCTTTGTCTTTGATTTTTGCTAATTGCGCTTTTGCTTCATTAATAGCCTCATCCAATTTACTGATTTCTGCCGCCACATTATCGGCCGCTATTTTTTGTTCATCAATAATAATGGGATATTCCTTCAAAATATGTGCTTTACCGATCACAATCCCCGGGGATGCTGCTACTCCTTTAATCATGGTTCGATCCCCTCTTCTCAATTTTAATTTCTCACCGAATTTTAATTTCTCACCGCTTCTTGCTTAATTCTCCCAAGGTTTTAAGACGACTTTAATCCCTAAACCTTTTTTAATAATGTCAATACCTTCCTTGATTTTCTTCAGGGGCAAGATATCAGTAACAAATTTCTCCGCAGGAAGTTTGCCTGTTTCGATATAATTCATGGCATCATGGAACTCCTTCGGCGTATAGGCATAAGCACCAAAAATAGCGATTTCGCGATAATGGACATCATTACTATCAACAGTAATGTGGCAATTATCTTTCGGTAGTCCGCCAAAGAAAATAATTTTTCCTCTGGATCTAACCAGCGTAAAAGCTTCTTCTTGTGTTTTGCCAACAGGGTTAGCGCAGATGACCACATCTGCCCCCAAACCGTCGGTTTCTCTTAAAACAACTTCCCGTAGGTTCTCATTTAAGGAATTAACAAAGACATCAATGGCGTTAAAGTTTCTGGCAATATTCAACCGTGAATCACTAATCTCCGAGATAATTACTTTCTTCGCCCCTCTGATTTTGGCCACCTCGGAATGCAGACAACCGATTGGACCTGAACCGATAACGACAACGGTATCTCCTTCTTGAATGTTGGCATATTTCTGCGCGGAAATTACCGAAGCTGCGGTTTCGCACAATGGAGCATAATCAAAAGATAATTGATCATTGATTTTTAAAACGCAATCACTGGTAATTGCCAGCTTGGGTACGGCCACATACTGGGCATATCCGCCGGGTATTTGCGTTCCTACTACAGTAATATTGGCGCACTGATTGCCTAACCCCATTTTACAGTATGCGCATTCGCCACAAGGAATAATCGGATTAATTAAAACCCTTTCCCCCACAGCAAAACCGGTTGTTTTGGCTCCTACTTCATCCACAATTCCGGTTACTTCGTGACCGATGATATGCGGTAATTTTACTTTGGGATGGCCAAAGCCAAACGTACGCACATCTGAACCACAAAGCCCTACGGCCATGACTTTAACCACAAATCCATCTTCGGGACAGGCCGGTTTCTGTACCTCCTCAACCTCAAATTCATTTGGTGCTCTTAATACTACAGCGTCCATTTGATCATCTCCTAGATATTTTTGATATAAAAATAAGGGGGCACCCGGAAACAACGATACTTACTACAGATATTTCTGGGGAGTAATGACAATTGTTGTTGTTTTCCTTCATTCGACCGGGATGCACCCTTATTTAGCTAATTAATGATACTCCCCTAAAGCTAGCTTCAAACTGCTATCTAACTATAGGCACTAGCATCCTTACATGGGAACATAGTTAAACAGAACAGCAAAAGGTTTCCAAATCAACCATGGAATCTGCAAGGTTCCGCCATACAGACTGCTGATAATATTCGCTCCTTCCGGGAAATCGAAACCAGCAGCATGTCCCATGACTGTGTGCACCGGTCCAAAATCAGTTGCGATTAATAAGCAGAGTGCGACGATCGGCAAGCTGATGATTAATGATCTAAAGATGTTCCCATCAGTTACTGCAACAACAAAGGAAAGGATAAAGGTTAACATGATTAAGTCGGTGAAGGGGAGCAGACGGTTGCCAGGCAGAACCACTGCTAAAAGAACAGCGACAGGAATCATGATAATAGCGGTAGCAATTACGGCCGGATGACCAATAACAACAGCAGTATCCAAACCAATATAGAATTCGCGATCCGGGAATTTCTTCTTTAAGAATTCTCTGGCGCCTTCCGACAGAGGGATTAAACCTTCCATCAGGATCGAAACCATTCTCGGCAAAAGAACCATACATGCGCCTAAAGTAATGGCAGTAGTTAAGGTATTCGCAAGATCATATTTTGCCAGGAGCGATAAGATTGCGCCGAGTACTATCCCAATAAATAACGGTTCACCGATCAGACCAAATTTTTCTTGAATTTTTTCTTGATCAATCTTAATATTATTAATCCCAGGAATTTTATCTAATACTTTATTGCAGACAACCGCCACCGGATACCAACCAACGGTACCA
>CAZVLC010000214.1:0-2914 GCA_964627885.1 uncultured Peptococcaceae bacterium | reverse complement strand
ATGGTTTTTGCCCAATATCAGATCAACCAACGGTTGCTTGCCTTAGCTGAGCAAGAAGCGATTGTTTTGCATTGCTTACCGGCGCATCGTGGTGAAGAAATTACGGCGGAGGTGCTTGAAGGAACGCAATCTGTCGCCTTTGATGAAGCAGAGAATAGACTGCATGCCCATAAGGCTATCTTGGCGGCTTTGCTTGCCTGATTTTGGGCGTAGAACAATGAAGCAAGAAACAGAGAAAAAGTTGCGATAATCGAAGAAGACGGTTGAAGACAAGAAAGGAGTAAGTAAAGTGGTGAAAAAGATAATTTTAGCATATTCGGGTGGGTTAGATACCTCGATTATTATTCCGTGGTTGAAAGAGAATTATGGTTACGAAGTTATTGCGGTGGCGGCAGATGTAGGACAGGGTGAAGAACTGGCGCCTTTACGGGAAAAGGCTATCAAAACAGGCGCCAGTAAAATATATATTGAGAATTTAAAAGAAGAATTTGTGACGGATTATATTTATCCCACATTGAAAGCCGGAGCTATTTATGAAGGGAAATATCTGCTAGGGACGTCTTTTGCCCGGCCGTTGATTGCGAAAAGGATGGTTGAGATTGCTCGGCAAGAAGGAGCAGAGGCAATAGCACATGGTTGTACGGGGAAAGGAAATGATCAGGTCCGTTTTGAGTTGACGATTAAGGCGCTGGCTCCCGAAATGAAAATTATCGCGCCGTGGCGGATCTGGGATCTAAAATCCAGGGAAGAGGAGATTGAATATGCACAAGCCAGAAATATAGAAGTGCCTGTGACGAAGGAACGGCCTTACAGCATGGACAGAAATCTTTGGCACCTCAGTCATGAGGGGGCGGATTTAGAAAATCCGGCGAATGAGCCGAAAGATGACTTATTATTGATGATTACACCTCCGGAGAAAGCTCCGGATCGGCCTACGTATGTGGAGGTGCAGTTCGAAAAAGGGATTCCGGTAGCTGTTGATGGAAAAACTCTTCGTCCTGTGGAAATCATCGATACTTTAAATAAATTGGCCGGCGAGAACGGGATAGGAATTGCTGATATGGTGGAGAACCGGTTGGTGGGTATGAAGTCCCGTGGGGTGTATGAGACGCCGGGCGGCACAGTATTGTATAAAGCACATCAGGAATTGGAGTTGTTGACGCTCGATCGGATGACGTTACACTATAAGGAGCTAGTGGCGCAACGCTACGCAGAATTGGTTTATGATGGGGTCTGGTTCCATCCTTTGCGGGAGGCATTGGCCGCATTTGTCGATGTCACCCAGGAAGCCGTTACAGGAACGGTTAAGATGAAATTATATAAGGGAAATTGTACTCCGGCAGGTACCACTTCCCCTTACTCCTTATATAACGAAGCATTCGCGACTTTCGGGGAGGATGAGGTCTATAATCAGAAAGATGCGGAAGGCTTTATCAATCTCTTTGGCTTACCCTTGAAGGTACGTGCTTTGATGAAAAAAGAGGCAGGTATGAAGTAATGAAAAATACAAAGCTTTGGGGAGGCCGTTTTAGCAAAGAAACGGAGCACCTCATGGATGATTTTCATTCTTCCATTGGTTTTGACCGGCAGTTATACCGTTATGATATCCAAGGTAGTATCGCTCATGCCCGTATGTTGGGCAAAATGGGTATTATCAGCCCGGAAGAAGCGGAGCAGATTATTGACGGTTTAGAAGCTTTATTGCAGGAAATTGAAGCGGGGCAAGTACAATTTTCGGTGGAAGCGGAAGACATTCATATGAATATTGAGATGCTTTTGACGGAAAAAATCGGGGCGGCAGCGAAAAAACTGCATACGGCGCGCAGTCGGAATGACCAGGTTACCCTTGATACCAGGATGTATGTAAAAGAGGAGATTCGCAAAACGCAAAAGCTGTTGCTGCAATTACTGGAGACATTGGCACACTTAGCTGAGCAGCATGCGGAGACGATTATGCCCGGTTATACTCATTTGCAGATTGCCCAGCCGGTCACGTTGGGGCATCATTTGTTGGCGTATGCGGAAATGTTGAAAAGAGATGTGGGAAGGCTCAGTGACTGTTACCAACGGACGGATGTGATGCCTTTGGGAGCAGGAGCATTAGCCGGTACGACCTTTCCTCTGGATCGGGAAATGGTCGCGCGGGAATTGGGCTTTGCTGCGGTATCGGAAAACAGTATGGATAGTGTATCCGATCGGGATTATGTGGTGGAGTTTTTGGGAGCATTATCGCTTACTATGTTGCATCTTTCCCGCTTTTGCGAAGAAATAATTCTCTGGAGCAGTCAGGAATGGGCTTTTGCGGAGCCGGATGATGCCTATAGTACCGGTTCCTCGATTATGCCGCAGAAGAAGAATCCGGATGTAGCCGAACTCATCCGAGGGAAAACGGGTAGGGTTTATGGAGATATGATGACTTTGTTGACGATGCTTAAAGGCTTGCCGTTGGCTTATAACAAGGATATGCAGGAGGATAAGGAAGCGCTTTTTGACGGGGTTAAAACGGTCCAGCAATGCCTTTCGATCTTTATTCCTATGCTTGCTACCCTGAGATTTAACGGCAAAAGGATGCATGATGCCGCCCGGCAAGGCTTCTCTAATGCCACTGATCTAGCGGATTATCTGGTGCGAAAAGGGATGGGCTTTCGCGATGCGCATCATGTGGTCGGGACATTGATCAATTATTGTATAAGGCAGGGCAAGGCGCTGGAGGATCTGACTCTGGAGGAATTATATCGGGAAAGTGGATTGGCGCAGGATAAAGGAATAATACAAGCCGATATTACGGACAAAGGAGAAGCTTTGTTTACGGAGGATGTGTATGAGGCGTTACAGCTCGAGAATGTGGTGAGTCGCCGCTGCACATATGGTGGTACTTCTCCGGAGCAAGTTAAAGCGGCTGTAGGTAGATTAA
>CAZVLC010000213.1:0-2934 GCA_964627885.1 uncultured Peptococcaceae bacterium | reverse complement strand
ACCAACTGCCAAACGTATGTAAACAAAGAATAAATAAACTATGCATAAACTAAAGAAAGAATAAGCTTGCCAGAAGGGGAATTGTCTTGCTAAAATAGATGGGAGATGCTGAAAGAAGGAGATGTTTCACTTGCCGGTTATTACTAAAGAAGAAGTATTAAAACAGGTTGCCGAACATAATGTTAGATTCATCAGATTACAATTTACCGATATTTTGGGGATCCCTAAAAATGTCTCCATTACCGTTAAGCAACTGGAAAAAGCCTTAAATAACGAGCTGATGTTTGACGGCTCGTCTATCGAGGGATTTGTCAGAATTGAAGAATCAGATATGTATCTTTATCCTGACCCGAACACCTTTGTAATTTACCCTTGGAGTACTTCCGAAGAAGGAGCCGTCGCCAGATTAATCTGTGACATTTATAATCCGAATGGCACTCCTTTTGCCGGTGATCCCCGCTACATACTGCGCAAGGCTCTGCAAAGCGCCAGTGACATGGGCTACACCTTTAAAGTGGGACCTGAAGCCGAGTTCTTCCTATTTCATACGGCGGAAGACGGTTCCTCGACTACGCTTACTCACGACAGTGCCGGCTACTTTGATCTCTCTCCGGTTGATTTGGGAGAAAACGCCCGACGTGATATGGTTTTAACCCTGGAGAAATTCGGCTTCGAAATAGAAGCCTCTCATCATGAAGTTGCTCCAGGTCAACATGAAATAGATTTTAAATACTCCGATGCTTTGGATACTGCCGATAAAATTATCACTTTTAAAATGGTTGTGCGGACTGTGGCCCAACGGCACGGCCTTCACGCTACTTTCATGGCAAAACCCATTTTTGAAGTGGCCGGTAACGGGATGCATATGAACCAATCGCTTTTTAAAGGCACGGAAAATGTCTTCTGGGATCCGGAAAAGCCGGAACAACTCAGTGATGACGCCACAAGTTTCTTGGCCGGTATTCTGAAACATGCCAAAGCCTTGACCGCGATCACGAACCCCACCGTGAATTCATACAAAAGGTTGGTACCCGGTTATGAAGCCCCTATGTACATAGCCTGGTCTACCCAAAACCGTAGTCCTCTGATCCGTATCCCGGCAAAAAGGGGCGTATCGACCAGAATCGAATTAAGAAGCCCTGATCCTTCTTGTAACCCGTATCTGGCCTTAGCTGTTGTTCTGTCGGCCGGCTTAGATGGCATCAAAAACCATCTGCAACCGCCCCAACCGTGCAACCGGAATATCTTCGAAATGACACTGGCAGAAAGAAAAGAACAGGGAATTGACACCCTGCCTAATACTCTCAAAGAAGCTTGGGAAGCTCTACTGGTTGACGACGTGATCAAAAATGCCCTCGGCCCCCATGTGCTCAACCGCTTCTTAGATGCCAAGCAACAAGAATGGAAAGAATATATGTCTAAGGTTCATCAATGGGAATTAGACCGCTATCTAACCATGTACTAAACCTTGAACCCAAACCTTGAACCCAAACCTCAAAAGATAGAAAAAATCACTTGCCTCTCCGCCTGTTAGTTGAGATGTAAGTGATTTTTTGTATTTTCAACTTTGCTTCAACTATCTCGCTTCAACTACGTCATACTTTCCGCTATTGCCAATATCTCTGCAAGCATATCCTCTCTCTTCTGGTCTACACTCCTAAAGTCCACCGCTTTCACATACATTTTCTCTATTTCTTCATGATAAGCCTTCGCTCTTTTTAGTTTATCCCAGGCCTTTTGTCGCAAAAGGGCAACCCGGTCACTTGCCTCGCTAATCTCCGCCTGATAAGTCTTATAAATTAGCGGATCAAGATACTCATCAAAACTGATTTCCACACAGCTTTTTAAGTGCGAAAGGCTCTGTAGATTTACTTGCATAAGCGGATTCATCCGCACTATCCCCGTATGCAAAACAGGAAAATAGACTAATTCCAACCGGTTAGGCAAGAAAGGACAATGATAGGCTTCACAGGCCAGCCCCATTCCACTGCCTCTATGCAAAACAGTCTCGAGAAAAGCTTCCTTGTTGCTCACTGGCTTACCTACTAAGAGATATAAAGTAACGGCCTCTTCTAAAATACTCTCCAGATAATGAACATACCCTCCCGGCATATTGGCACTGGCAAAAAGCCTTCTTAGCGTGGTGTAACCGGTGGCTTGAGATCGTGCTTTTTCAAAAATAGCGGTCTCCGTTGCTTGCAGCATTGCCGTTAACCCGGCCCTATTCATTGCTTCCTCATAATACCCTTCCATTTCCTCCTGGGCAACTCTGGCTTCTTTTAAATGACTATAAGCCGCTTGAAACATCCGTGCCTTCAGTTTATTCAGCCTTATGATTTGTTCTTTATCCTGCCCTAAGCTTCTTTTGTCCCAATTGCTCCCTAAATTAATGATCTCCTCAACTGCTCCGGGAAATTTCGGATCAACAATATGAGGGGCGGTTCCGTCGAGGATGGCCACCTGAACGGCAGGGAAAACAACCCCATCCAAAGAATCGTTATCGGAAGAACAATAATGATACTCTACATCGTACCCCTTTTCTAGCATCTCCGCTCCTAACTTTTTCATAAGGGTTGATTTTCCTACGCCCGGTCCTCCCTTGAGAATAAAAATTCTCACCGCATCAGCCGGATTAATCAGATAGTGATACAATGAATAAAAACCCTCGCTTGTATTATTCCCCGGAAACATTTTTCTTGCCTTTCCGCTTGCCATAAATTTACCCCTTCCCTTACACAAAATTTCCCCAAAATCGTATTTTACAATTACCCAATTATCACTATATTGTTGAGTATTAATTTAATGCATTATTTCTAAGGTAATTACGGCTTTTTTTAAAAATAGATGGATTACTTCTTGTCGAGAAGTGGTAAAATGTATATTGTATAATAAATATAATCTTAATCACAACATATTTATGGAGGCGCTTATGAC
>CAZVLC010000212.1:0-2948 GCA_964627885.1 uncultured Peptococcaceae bacterium | reverse complement strand
CCTTGGCCTTTTCGTTTTCCTTCACTATCTCGGATAAAGTCAATGCTAAAGAACCCAAGTTTTGTAACTCAGAAGGGATAATGATTTTTGTAGCCTTTCCATCAGCAACTTGCGCCAATGCCTCCAAGCTTTTCAAAGAAATAACCGCATTGTCGGGCGCCGCCTTTTTGAGCATTTTCAGTCCTTCCGCTGTGGCTTCCTGGACTTTCAAAATCGCGGCCGCTTGTCCTTCCGCTTCCCTTATTGCCGCTTCCTTGTTGGCTTCAGCCAAGAGAATCGCCGCCTCTTTTTCCGCCTCCGCATTTAAAATAGCTGATTCCTTATGCCCTTCCGCCACCAAAATGGCCGACCTTTTTTCACCTTCGGCACGCAGAATAGACTCTCTTCTTTCCCTTTCTGCCTTCATCTGTCTTTCCATGGCATCCTGTATTTCAGCCGGAGGGACAATGTTCTTGACCTCGACCCGATGTACTTTGATTCCCCAAGGCTCAGTGGCCTGGTCAAGAATGCTTCTCATTTTCGTATTGATGACATCACGAGAGGTCAAGGTTTCATCAAGCTCTAACTCGCCGATAATATTTCTCAGAGAAGTGGTGGAAATGTTATCAATCGCCAATAAAGGATTTTCCACACCATATGTATATACTTTCGGGTCAGTAATCTGATAAAAAACAACAGTATCGATGGACATGGTTACATTATCTTTGGTAATAACCGGCTGAGGGCGAAAATCAATAACCTGTTCTTTTAAAGGAATTACCTCGGCAATCCGATCAATTAAAGGCATTTTAAAATGAACTCCCACATGCCAGGTTGCATAAAATGCCCCCAGTCTTTCCACTACAAAGGCCTGCGCCTGTGGAACAACCCTGACATTCACCGCTAACAGAACAATCAGTAAAATGAGAATAACATAAAAATACATTTAAATCCCCCCTCTTGTTATTCTTCTTTTGCTTTCCGAACAATTAACGTATTCCCTTCAATATTCTCAATGACAACCTCTTCGTTTGCTTCTATCTCTTCTTCTTTATCGTTAGTTTTAGCAGACCAAATCTGTCCTTTAACCTGTACCTGTCCATATTTGACATGCTGTATTTTCTCCAGAACCAAAGCGTTTTCTCCAATTAAGGCCTGCACATTAGTCGGTGTTGTCCCAATTTTTAGATACTTTCTGGCAAAAGGAGCCGTGTAATAAAGCATTACCAGAGAAGAGCCCAAAAACACAATAATCTGCACCTGCCAAGTATACTCCAACCAAGCCATCAAAAAAGCCAGTAAGGCCCCAATGGCAAACCAGATAGTGGTTAAACCCAACGTAATTGATTCAATAACAACAAAAACAACTGCCAGTACGACCCATAACCATGCACTCATTTACGGTTACTTCTCCTTTCACGAAATTACATCTCTGATTAATACTATACTACATTTTTACCCAATAATATAGTGATTAAAGTGGTTCTTTACGTATTTTCTTCTTTTTTGCCAATTTTATAGACAGTTTACTTTTGACACATTTCTTTAACCAAGGCTATTTCTGCTGCATATCCGGTATTATCATTGGGCGTTTCCAAGATAAAAAGAAGCTTATTTAACTCGCTGTCACATACGATTTTGCGGATCGTCTCCAATCCCAAAAAGCCTTCCCCCAATTTCGCATGACGATCCCTTTTCGAGCCCAACGGAAAAAGCGAATCATTCAGATGAAACACTTTAACTTTATTCCACCCCATCGTCTGCCTGACCTTTTCTTTGATTTCTTCGAAAGCGGCCAGATCATAGCCCTGTCCGGTTATATGGCAACTGTCCAAACAAATTCCCAAACCGGGATGATCACCACAGCGTTCCAGAATTTCCGCCAACTGTTCAAAAGAATAACCTAACTCTGTCCCTTCTCCGGCCATGCCTTCTAACAAGATTTGCGTATCCTCCGGTATTTCAGCTAATACTTCTTTTAAACCCTCCGTCACTAAAGCGATCCCCTTCTCTTCACCTTGTCCACCATGTGTACCTACATGTAGAACAAGATAAGGAACCCCCATCGCTTTGCATCTTTGCAGATCATCCTGGAGAGTGCTCAGAGAAAAACTTCTGACATATTCTTTGGCGGAGGCTAGATTATAAACATAAGGCGCATGAGCAACTACAGCCCCAAAATCGTGCTCTCTCATCAAGATATGGGCTTCCTCAATATCCGCCGTCTCAAGTTCACGGGCTTTTCCCCCACGAGGATTTCGTGAAAAAAACTGAAAAGTATTTCCCTTCATGGCAATTGCCGTTTTTACCGCATTGGCAAATCCCTTTGCGATTGACACATGAGCTCCAATCCACACATTTGTTACCTCTCTTCTTTTTCTTTATTGTTATCTCCATCTTTTTCATTCTTATTAGCGATTTTTTTAGCGATTCTCGTGTCTCTCTTTTCGTTATCATCCAGGCCACCAAGGCAATCAGGATCATCGGTTCCTTCGTCAAGTGGAAAATCTTCCGCCGGTTTTGGCGGAAATTCATATATCTTGCATTCACCTTTAACCTGCTCAATATCTTGCTTTTGAACGGCTTGTTCAAAGACATCGCCACTGACCAAATTAATTATCCGCGTTATTTCATTAATCCCATCGACTTCATTTTCCACTAAAAAGTCACTTGCCGGGAATTTCAAATCTATAAGGTTTGCCAATAAGGCTTGTAGCATTTCTTTTGATAAAGTAATATATACCTGCGACAAAGCTCATTCCCCCACTTATGAGTATTCATAATTCATTATAGGGTAGAACTTTTTAATTGCTACACCTTAGCCAAGCCATTTGCCCGTTATTTTAAAATTAATATTTCCGGGATAAACTATCCCCAAATCAAGCCACAATAATCGGGGGCATCAACATGCAACTTTGTCCTTTATGTAACGGCCTTGAAGCGCGACAAACAATCTGTCCTTCCTGCAA
>CAZVLC010000211.1:0-2950 GCA_964627885.1 uncultured Peptococcaceae bacterium | reverse complement strand
CGAGGAATTGATGAAAGGCGAAAATAAGACCTACCGGGATTACAAATCAGAAATGGTTTGGATTGAACTGGCAATAAATCTGGCAAAACTGGTTGGCATGGAAAAGCGTAATTTTAGATAGAACAGTAAATAATATAATCTTATCAATTCTATAGTACCCTTGTTGAGGTGAACGAATGAAAATTGTACATTGTTGTCTATCCAATTTTTATATTGATAACTATAATTATCAAGAAAACGCATTGCCTCGTCAAAATAAGCTGGATGGGCATGATGTTTCAATTATTGCATCTACTGAAACTTTTATAAATAATACCCATATAGGGTATGTTGAGCCGAGAACATACATAAACGAAGATGGTATTCCAGTAAAGCGCATTCCCTACAGGAAAATTCCGATTCATTTTACAAGAAAAAAAATACGCAGCTATCCAGGCGTGTATGAATTACTCGAAAAGGAAAATCCAGATGTAATCTTGTTTCATGGTGTGCCTGCTTGGGAACTTAAAAATGTTGTGAAATACAAGGTAGCTCATCCACAAATAAAGCTGTATGTTGACAGCCACGGGGACTTAAATAATTCAGCAAGGAATTTTCTATCAAAAAATATTTTACATAAGCTATTTTATAAATCCATAGTCAGATCGGCTTATCCCTACATTGATAAAATTTTCTATCTTTCTTATGAAACAAAATATTTTCTAACCACAATTTACAACATTCCAGAGAATAAATTGGAGTTTTACCCATTAGGGGGAACTATCATGGAAGATAAGGAGTACCAGGCAAAGAGAGATAGAATCAGGAGAGAGTTAAATCTTTCAAATGACGGCATACTACTCGTCCATTCAGGTAAGTTAGACAAGTTAAAAAGGACGGAAGACATTCTTCGGGCACTAATTAAAGTACCATCGGAAAGGCTGCGGTTGGTTATAGTAGGTAGTATTCCTGAGGATATGAAACCTGTTCTTGAGCCGCTCATTGAGGCTGACAAGCGTGTTAATTATGTGGGATGGAAAACAGCAGATGAATTAATGGAATACTTATGTGCGGCGGATGTGTATGTCCAACCGGGAGGACAATCGGCCACTATGCAAAAAGCTATATGTTGTGGATGTGCGATGGTACTCTATCCGCATAAAAGTCATGAACCGTATTTGCAGGGCAATGGATACTATGTAAAAAATATAGAAGATATCAAGCGAGTGTTTCAGGAAATCGATGATAATCCGAGTGTACTTAAAAAAATGAGTGAGAATTCAATGAAGATTGCCCGGGAGCTTCTAGATTATAGAAAATTAGCAGCAAGGCTTTATGAATAATTATCGTAATATTTATGGGCAAGAAAGATAATAAGACTAATTATAATACTGGCAAAGTCGGTGAGAGGGGAACAGTAATGTCCATTAAAGAAGAGTTACTAAGCAAAATTGCCAATAAACAAATAATAGTTGGGGTTATTGGCCTGGGCTATGTGGGCTTACCTCTAGCTGTCGAAAAAGCCAAAGCCGGTCACAAGACGATTGGCTTCGACATCCAATCCCAGAAGGTAGATATGGTCAATCAGGGGCACAACTACATCGGCGATGTTGTAGATGTTGAACTTAGTCATCTCGTAGCCAGCGGTATGTTATCTGCTACTACTGATTTTTCTTTTGTAAAAGAAGTAGACTTTATTGCTATCGCTGTACCCACCCCTCTGGATGAATACCAGCAGCCTGACATTAGCTATGTGCGTGATAGCACTACCGAAGTAGCCAAATATATAAAAAGAGGCAGTATGGTGGTTCTGGAATCAACCACCTACCCGGGTACCACCGAAGAACTGATGATGCCACTGTTAGAACAAGGTTCCGGATTAAAATGTGGGGAAGACTTCTACCTGGCTTTTTCTCCCGAACGCGTTGATCCGGGAAACCTGATATACCAGACCAAAAACACCCCTAAAGTAGTGGGCGGAATAGGTCGAGACGCCACCGAAGTTATCGCCGCCATGTACCGAAATGTCCTGGAGGGAGAAGTATTTGAAGCTTCCTCCCCCAGAGTTGCCGAAATGGAAAAAATACTGGAAAACACCTATCGGAACGTAAACATCGGTCTCATAAACGAACTGGCTATTCTATGCCACAAAATGGATATAAATATATGGGAAGTTATCGAAGCTGCCAAAACAAAACCTTTTGGTTTCACTCCATTTTACCCCGGCCCAGGTCTGGGCGGCCACTGCATCCCCCTGGATCCCTATTATCTATCCTGGAAAGCCCGGGAATACGGGTTCCATACTTCAATGATAGAAGCTTCCATGATGGTGAATGACCGCATGCCGGAATATACAGTCGAGCGCGCTGGGAAAATTCTTAACCGCTTTAAGAAGGCATTGAACGGCTCACAGATTCTTATATTAGGTGTAGCTTACAAGCAAGATATCGATGATTACCGGGAAAGCCCTGCTATCCGTGTTATCGAAGAATTTCATAAAACTGGCGCCGAGATCGAATATTACGACCCATACGTAAGTGAATATATAGAAAAGGGCCAGACCTTGACTGGACTCAAGGAACTCAGTGCTGAAAAGTTACAGTTAGCTGACCTTGTAGTTATAACTACTGCCCATACCAAAGTTGACTACGATTTTGTACAACAGAATGCTAAAGCCATATTTGATACCAAAAACGCCATGAAGAATGTGAAAAACCGGGAGAATATAGAACTGCTATAGGAGGGAAAAAGTGCGCTTTACATATAGTAGCTATGCTGGTTTAGTAAGCCTGTTAAAGAAAAATAATTATACTATTGCTGATTATCATAACTGCGATGATTTTGAACGGGTTGCTATTCTGCGCCATGATGTTGATACTGACTTAGCTAAGGCCTTGGAATTTGCTGAATTTGAAAAGTCCTTGGGAGTATCATCCACTTATTTTATTTTACTTAGTAGCAATTTTTATAA
>CAZVLC010000210.1:0-2952 GCA_964627885.1 uncultured Peptococcaceae bacterium | reverse complement strand
ACCATGCCTGTAGAAAGAGCAATCCGGGGCAAATCCTTATAGTTAATCGTTTTAAAAACAAACAGCTCCAGTATCGCCGCGTATAATACAGATACCGCCGCGGCTTCGGTAGGGCTAAATAAACCTGTATAAATCCCACCTAGAACGATCGCCGGAAACCCTAAAGGAAATAAAGCCCTTTTAAACGCCTGAAAGCGTTGTCCCCAGGTGAATTTTGGTTTGACCGGAATCCCTTTGTACTTTGCATAAAAATATTCATAGACACTAAAGCATAAAAGAATTAATAAACCAGGGCTAACACCGGCGATAAATAGTTCCCCCACCGATGAGCCTGTGACCACCGCATACATGATCATACAGATACTGGGCGGAATCAACAAAGCAATATTCGCCGCACTCATCTGTAAAGCGATCGCATGAGATACCGAATAACCCGTCTTCAGCATCGGTTCCATCATGGGTTTTCCGATGGCGACCAGGGTCGCCTGGGTGGAACCGGAGATGGAGCCAAAAATAGTGCAAGTAGCCGCACAAGTGATTGACATACCGCCTTTAATGTGCCCGATAAATGTTTCCACAAAATCAAGCAGTCTTTGCGAAGTCTGTCCGGCACACATAATGTCGGCTGCAAGGATAAACATAGGCACTGCTAATAAAGAAAACGGGGAAACGCCTGCAATAGCTTGCTGAATCATCAAAATTGGATTAACATTTGGATAATAAATCAGTAACGTAATTAAAGGAGCAAAGATCATTCCGAGTAACATCGGAAATCCTAAGAATAATAAGCCAACCATAATTCCTAATAAAAGTACAACCATGAATTACTACTCCCTTCTTGTAAGTCTTTTTACGCTATATTGTCGCAACAATCTCTTCATCATCACTTACTTTTTTTTCTGAGCCAAGATAAAGCTCATCTTGTTCCTTGATATTCAGCATAAGAGTTATAAAATACTGGATACCGGTAAAGAAAAAACCAGCCGGTACAAAAGCGTAAAAGATCCACATTGGAACCCTTAAAGCGGGAGTTATTCTTGCAATATCATAAACATTAATAACATACTTAGTACTTAAATAAGCCAGATACATCATCGCCACAAAGGTTACAAATGATGAAATATACAAAAAAACTTTCTTAGCTTTAAAAGGAACCGCATCAAAAATAGCTGACATGACAATATGCCTGCCAATTCTGGCCGCATAACTGGTCCCGACAAAGGTGACAATAATCATCAACATTTGTCCTACTTCTTCGGCAAATCTCCAGCTATAGTCAAAAACGCCCCGACTAATGGTGTTTCCCACCAACATAGCCGCCATAATCAACATCCCATAGCTTAAAATAATCTCCTCAATTTTACGTAACCCCTTGTTCAATTTTAACAAGGCTCCCATAAATGAACCTCCCCACTTCCTAATTTGGTTTCTGAGCAGTGGCGGCATTATTTCTCACTAACGAAACAGCTCCCGCCAACTGCTCAGTATTAAGTGTGATTACTTGGTTCCCCTCAGCTTACAACTTATTTGATGATGAGCTCTTTGGGATACTTCGCAAACTCTTCGTGCCCGTTTTCGGTTACCCTAAAGGCATGACTGATGGAAACACCAAAATCATCAAAATACATACCGGGAATGCAATGGAATGTCATATTGGGTTGTAACACGGTTTTATCTCCGGGGCGAAGGCTGGCGGTATGTTCACCCCAATCGGGAGGATAGTTCAAACCGGTGGAATATCCAATCCTGGATTCCTTGGCAAAACCAAATTTACCGATGACATTTCTCCAGGCGGCTTCGACTTCTTCACAGGTTACACCGGGTTTTACCGTATCTAAGGCCGCATTTAATCCTTCAACCGTGATCTTTGCTACGTCTTCGACTTGCTTGGATGGCTTACCGAGCGAGACTGTCCGGCACATCGGACAATGATAACGTTTATAGGCGCCAGCAATTTCAACATACAGGGTTGTTCCGTCTGTATATCTGGAATCATCCCAGGTCAAGTGAGGAGCACCGGCCGTTTCACCCGAGGGCATCAAAGGAACGATGGAGATATAGTCGCCCCCGAATTCTGCTGTTCCGACGGTCTGAGCATGCAGGATCGCCCCGGCAACATCGCACTGTCTTGCCCCTACATTCAATGCTTCCACACCGGCCTTCATGGCCAAATCAACGATCTTACCGGCCTTTCTCATCAATTCGATTTCCGCATCTGATTTGATAATTTTGACCCAGTTCACAAGATTGTGGGCATTGACAAACTGCGCATTAGGCAGACCGGCTTGCAGTCTTTCATAAGCCATGGCCGTGAACCAGTAAGCGTCCATTTCCACGCCAATCCTTTTCTTGTCATAGCCTAACTCCGTTAAAACTTTAGCCATGTAATCCATGGGGTGTTTGACCGGATTCTGCACATGGTCGTCACTGTACGCATGGACATGGTCTTTTTCTAACCAGGTTGTTTTTACCGCACCACAGAAGGCATCCATATAACGTCCGATAAATCTAGGCATTTCATCATCCAAAGCTACAACTACAATCTGATGAACATAGAAAGACCATGCATCATAACCGATTACATAATTCATGTTGGCCGGATCGGTAATTAGTAAAACGTCAATCCCCTTTTCTGACATACTTGCCTTAACTTTTTTTAGTCTCTCCAGATATTCTTCTTTCGTAAAAGGCATCCGCATCATTGGCAAACAATCTCCTTTCATTTTTCCTTTATTTAATTGAATACCTAGCTTTTGGGACTTAATAAACAACCACAGCAAATTCCACCTGGTTTATTTAATAACAAGCTCTTTGGGGAATTTCGCAAACTCTTCGTGGCCATTTTCCGTGACCCTAAAGGCCTGACTAATTGATATGCCAAAATCATCAAAATACATCCCGGGGATACAATGGAAGGCCATATTAGGTTGTAACACGGTTTTGTCTCCGGGG
>CAZVLC010000209.1:0-2990 GCA_964627885.1 uncultured Peptococcaceae bacterium | reverse complement strand
GCACTGGTAAGGGAAGCCCACAATGCTTGTGAATAGAGCATTGTGTTTTCAACAACATGCTGAAAGGTTCGTTCGATTTTCTGTAGCTGATCAAAATTCATCGTCCTGATTCGGTCATAAACTGCATAGGAGGTACTGTAGGTCAGCTCTTCATCTCGGCGTATACTTAAATATTTTGTCTGCGCATCCCTGCCCATCTCAACTTCGGCAATGCGCAACGGACCAAGAGCGCGAAGCTGGGACTGCGACAATTTAACCTCTAGATCTTCTTTTTTATAAAACATCGAAATTATTTCTTCCGGACTCATTTTCGGAAAAAGCGATTTAATAAAATCGGGAATAGCAGGGGTGAACGTGTAATTAAACGACGAAGAGCTGTAATAAAGCTCCACACTGGCAAAGTCGTCGTCCACGACTCCCGGCGGGATACTAAAAAGAGCAGTGACCGTCTTGCTAGGTTCGATTCTCTTTCTCCGAATAGCCTCTAACAACTGCGAACTATTCTGGTAACCCGCTTCAATTTGATGCGTATCATATTCCATGCCCACCGCTTGAATGCGCGCCCCATTTTTCAAGCGAATAAAAGCCTGTAAGCTGTCGTACGCCATAAAACTACCCTTAACCTTCAACTGCACCGTAAAGCCTTCCTCCGGCTCTCCGCTTTGAAACTCCCACTTCGGATAAGAGGCAAACTTTTTGAGTAAATTTAGTCCCTCCCGATATACATATGGCATATAGGGAGCGATCTCATCATAATGCCTGATGAGCATATCATACCGTTTCATGAAGTCAGACTTGCCCGTGGATTTTTGCGTCATGTCATACAGCTGACCGGGCGTAAGCATGTGGAATACACCCGTGGGCAAAAATTGTACAATATCAAGAGGTATATAAAGGACAAGCTGCACGCCGGTAATATTGGAGGTTACCTTATAGTTGTGTAAAACCTCCCAGAACTGCATTGTCAGTGCGTGGGAGTGATTATTATTGGCGATGATCTTAGTGGTCACCATTTCGCTTTCCGCCGCAGTGGCCAAACGAACACCGATGCGATTGGCCTGACTTTGCGTTTCGGCCTCCCGCCGAATATTCTGCTGAAAGCTCTGGGCCAAATTACTCGAATAATCACTATTGTGATTTTGAGAAAAACTAGCGGACGAAGAGTTTGTAGAGCCGCCGAGCCCGAACAGTGCGGAAGCACCACCCAGGATGGAAAAGGGACCCCAGCTGCCTCCCCCGGCCGCACTGGTGCCACTGCCAAAAGAGCCGCCAAAGCCGGAACCTTTCATTTTGGAAGAGCCGGTAACCGTATCTCTAAGCGCTGATGAGAAGAGGGCAGAAGTATTATCTCTTTGATCGGAGGAATAACGGTCGCTCTGAAGGTAGGAAGCAGACTCCCTGTCAGTAACGGCCAACGTTTCAGTACGTTCCGAAACCGCCAAACGCTGCTCCTCCCCGGGCGCCAAGGCTAGCGAATAAAGGAGCGTTCCTAAGGAGAAATGGGTGGGCTGCCACTCCTGATTCATCAATAAGACATAACCCATGCCAAGTGACGAACATCTCGGGTGACTGTGGGGTGACTCGATTAGTTTCTTCTTAAATCCGATCACATCGATCGGACAGCCAATATCTCTTCGCTGCTTGTTTTGGGCAGGATCCTTCGAGATAACGGCGGGTGGCGATACGGCCGGTTCTACCAGCCTGTGCAGAATTTTATAACTATAACTGAAACTGGGGGCGTTAGCCCAAGTAAGCGAGAAGAGGTTGTCCCCCTCGCCTAGCGTCACCTGGGGATTGGCAGAGGCCTGTTCGGAGGGCTGCACAAAATCGGAAACCACATCCCCGATACTGCCCACGATGGAATCCACCTTTTCAAATATACCTTCAACATAGAAGCTGTCCCTCACCGCTAGATTTCCTAAATTCCCCCCCTGCAAAACAGTCTCCCCGCGGGAAAAAGTAATTTTCTCCGTTATGCCGTTCCGCGCTACGTCGACAATCATTTTGTCATATTCTAGAGCCGCGCTCGGCACAGAAAGGCAAAAATGCCCATTAATGTCGGTGACGACGGATGCGCTCTGAAGGTCCTCCTTCGCCTTTTTTTGAAACTGCAATAACACACGCGCATTGGCAAGCGGCCAGTTTTGGTACTTTGGAGAATAAACAAGATTACCCTCGATAAACGCTGGAAATTTGGGGTTTTTAAGCTTATCCAGAATGGCGTCTGAGAGAAAAGAATGAGCCGACTCAATGACATGGTAATTTTGCTGCTTCTTTATCATTTCTTTTATGTTTTTGCGATCTGCAGCTTTTGTCTTTTGCGCCTTATCTGTCTTTCCTGTTTTTGCTGGCTTTTCTTGGCTTTTCACCTTTTCTTTGTTTTGCGCCTTTTCTGGTTTTTCCATTTCTTCCGTCTTTTCAGTCTTTCTAGGTTTTTTTGGCTTGGCTTCCGGCATTAATTATTCGCCTCCTTAATAATAATTGGAGAAAAAGAGCCCACGATTTTTCCCACGATTTTTGATTCTGTATTTGATTCTGTATTTGATTCTGTATATTAAAAAGACTGTCCCATACCAACGACCCGTCTAAGGTAATCCGGCTTCTATAACACGTACAGATACGTGCCAAAGCTCCTGGTGATTAGCCTCAGATTGATCTGTTGTCCTGGGACAGCCTAGCTCTGGCGTAAACCAGAAAAGACCCAGTAAGTCTCTAGCGGGAGGCGGTTTGAGAGCATCTTGGCCATCTTCGCAACCCAAAATGGGCTACGAAGTAAGGAACGACGTTACCGCCGTAGGGCTTGGAACAAATGTCTCCACAAACGTACCCACTCCTAAGCAAACCGCAAACGCGGCTGGCTACTAAGATAACTTACTCCCATTTTTACTTATATACCATCTTTTGCCTATTGTAAATCATTTTTTTACCATTTTTTCAATCTTTTTTTCAATCTTTTCCCATAAGTCGTGAAAACACTGCAGCTTTCCATA
>CAZVLC010000208.1:0-3010 GCA_964627885.1 uncultured Peptococcaceae bacterium | reverse complement strand
TAAAGCATGAGCAGAAAGATTTTTTTACGGAACAAACCGTAAAGAATGTAATTTAGGAGGAAATTTATGAACGAGATTATTAATTATGTAAAACCAGAACTTATCGTCCTGGCCGTTGTCCTTTATTTTATCGGCACGGGGCTTAAAAAGTCCGAAGCTGTACCAGACAAACATATACCACTGCTTTTGGGAGCTGTAGGAATCGTTTTAGCGGCAATCTGGGTAATGGCAACGAGCCCCTTTGCTGGGCCGCAGGATATTGCTATGGCAGTGTTTACATCGATTGTACAGGGCATCCTGGTAGCCGGCCTTAGCACATACGTTAACCAGGTTATCAAACAGACGAGGAAGGTGGAGTAAACATGAGCAACAGTACATTAATAGATTACACCAGAATATCCCCGAATCAGTCCGGGCAAAGGAACCATGCCATCGACACTGTCACCATACACTGCGTTGTCGGACAGCTCTCTGTGGAGACCATCGGTAATATTTTTGCAAATCCATCAGCGGAGGCATCGTCCAATTATGGCATCGGCTCAGACGGCCGAATTGGGATGTATGTGGAGGAGTGTGACCGCTCTTGGTGCTCATCCAGCTCGGACAATGACAACCGAGCCATCACCATTGAGTGCGCCAGCGACGCGTCCCATCCATATGCTGTTAATGGCAGCGTGTACTCAACATTAATTGACTTGCTGGTAGACATATGCCAGAGAAATGGTATACCGGAATTGAGATGGAGAGGTGACCGCGGCCTGATCGGGCAGACGGATGCGCAAAACATGACCGTCCACCGTTGGTTTGCCGACAAAGCTTGCCCGGGAGATTATCTTTATAATTTGCACGGACAAATCGCAAACGAGGTTAATGCCAGACTTGGTGAAGACAGGGCGATAAACGTCCAGTTATATGAGACAAACGGAACGGATGCTCAAAAGTGGATTATCCGAGACAAGCAGGATGGCACGGAGTTTTCCACCTTGCAAAACGTGGCCACAGGGATGTACCTAGATGTGTCGGGAGCAAATGCGGAGCCCGGAGTCAATGTCCAGGTTTATAAAGGCAATGGCGCCGATGCTCAAAAATTTATTGTTGACAAGGAAAAATTTGAAAACGATATTGTATGCACCATCCGGTCAGCGATAGATGCGGACATGGTGTTAGACGTCTCAGGGGCATCCAGAGACAATGGTGCCAACATCCAGCTTTATGCGTCAAACGGCACGACAGCTCAAAAATGGACCGTGGTGTGGGCCGGAGATGGCGCTTACTATTTAATTAATCAGGTTACCGGCAAGGCATTGGATGTTGTCGGTGGCGGCAAGTAACTTGTAAACGTGTTTCGTACAAAAAATCTGTAAACAATATCCTAAAAATGTAACTAAAAACAAAAATTAACAGTAATGACTCAAAAGCCCGGGGCAGCCTGGGCTTTATTTTTTTTGCAAATTTTTAAGTTATTTATCAAATATTGCTTGACAAAGTACCTAAAAGGTACTATAATAAGTATATAGAAACAAACAAACAAGATAAAGGGAGTAACGATTATGAGAGAGAAGATTTTATCAATATTGAAAAAAGAAGAATTTGAATATTACGGATTAAGAATTGACGATTTTGAATATTCCGTTGGAGATACATGTAACAACTCACACGAGTTGTTCCAAGATCCGATGTACGACGATAACGACAACCCCGTATACCCGGAAGGAGAGGGAATATACGAAGGATATTACGACGCAGGAGAGCTTGATGGAACAAGCTGCATAAAAGTCACAGCAGAAAATATTGAATGGGCGCTAGACACGATTAAACAGTATATGGGAGAGCATATCTACCTTATCGCCGGGGACGGTTGCCAGAGCGGAAACGATATTGATGAAATCATAATATCAAATGCTACTGTTATTTTAAAAAAAATAAATGGAGGAAAGAATTATGATGAATAAGAATCAGGAGGTATTAGCATGGGCATGAAGGAACTTAGGAAAGAGATAGGATTTAGCCAGATTGGATTTTCTGAATATTTCGGAATCCCACTTGCCACTGTAAAAAAATGGGATTCGGAAGCCGCGAACAGAAGACCGGCGGAATGGGCCGAACGTCTAATTATAGAAAAACTTTTGAGCATAAAAGAGAGGATGGATATGCAGGACAAATCACCATGGGGGCTGTCGCAAGATTCCAGGAACACTGCGGTCTTGGTGTCGGGTACATTGGCGGAACGGACTGGTGCAGAATGATAGCATCGTAACTCGTAAACGTGTTTCGTACAAAAAAACTCTGTAAATAATATCTTAAAAATGTAACTTGTAAATATTCAGTAATGACTCAAAACCCCTGGTTAATTCCGGGGGCTATTTTTTTGTCTACCAACTTTTTTACAATTACGTCTTGCCTACCATTTGCCTACCCAACATAGGTTTTTATTATTCAAATAGCATGCCCGCCTGTAGGTTGGGTATGAATCTAATAACGTAGTGTTCCATTCTATTCGCGTAACCTGTCGGATACCGCGTTTTATTCTTAGTCGTTTTATGTTTTTATATAATTCTAACATTGATACACAGCCTTTCATATGTCTATAATATCATTATTGTGAAATAAAATAAGCGAATTTGTAATAAAACGTTGACATATATTCACACAAGTGATATAGTAAATATAAATCAACAAAGGAGGTGCAACATGACAGATGTAGAAGCATTGAAAAAACGAATAGAAGATTCTGGAATGACAATGGTTTTTATCTCTAAAAAAACAGGAATACTCCGGGAAACACTGTACAATCGGCTCTCGAAAAAGGATTGCGATTTTAAAGCATCAGAAATCATAAAGCTTTCTGACGTTTTGGGCTTAACAAATCGGGAGCGTGACGCTATTTTCCTTGCAAACGGAAGTAAATTAAATTCACGAAAATCGGGAGGTGTATAGGACGGACGCTGCAATAAAAAGGCTGACAAATAAATTGACCCTATATGCAATAATGATTCGGGGAATTGACCTA
>CAZVLC010000207.1:0-3016 GCA_964627885.1 uncultured Peptococcaceae bacterium | reverse complement strand
GGTTTGCCCCCAGCGGTTGATAATCAAGAAGCTTAACCCATCTTCTTTGGTTATCCCTAAGCTTTTGCTGCTGATTGATAATTTTTAAAATAATGTAAATAACGCCCACAATTAATAATAAACTTAATAAAATACGAAAAAATAGTGCTCCTGCACTAGGCAGTTCCATCACATTATTGATTGCGTTTTCCATTTTTCCTCCATCTTAATTCAAAGCTTTTTTAACCGCTTCTATAACTCTTTCCGGCTTAAACGGTTTTACGATAAAATCTCTGGCCCCGGCTTTAATGGATTCAATAACCATAGATTGCTGCCCCATTGCACTGCACATCACAATACGGGCATTGGGGTCAATCTTTCTAATGGCTGTAACAGCTGATATTCCGTCCATCAGCGGCATTGTTATGTCCATTGTGACTAAATCAGGATGCAATTCGGCATATTTTTCGACGCCAGCTTGACCATTTTCTGCTTCTCCCACAACCTCATAACCATTATTTATGAAAATATCCCGCAAAATCATTCTCATAAACGCCGCATCGTCAACAATAAGTATCTTCTTGGCCATATCCCCAAAACCTCCAAATAAAATAACCTATTTTAAGCTTCGTACTCTTTCCTCGGGGGAAATAATGCCTGTAACCCTTACCCCAAAATTCTCATCTATAATAACAACTTCCCCATGGGCTAAAGGTTTCCCATTGACTAAAATATCGACGGGCTCCCCTGCCAATTTATCCAACTCTATAATAGATCCGTTGGTTAATTCCAAAATATCTTTGATCCTTTTTTTGGTTCTCCCTAATTCTACCGATAATTGTAACCCAATATCCATAATTAAATCTAAATTTGGTAAATCTGTTTTAACGTTAGTATCTTCATGAAATGCCGTAAATTGAGCCGGGGCTATCTCCACACTATTAGGAACATTCGCTTGTTTTTTCATAGCTTTCTTTTCGGGAATGGTCACATTTTCCACCTTTAAACTTTCTGCATTCCCATCGGTAGAAGAAATATTACTCTGAAGAATCTCCTCAACAATCTTTTTCGCAAAAGAAATGGGCAAAATCTGCAACATATTACTATCTACTAAACCTTCTATGTATAATTGAAAGGAAATCATGACGGCTTCTTCCGCGTCAGCATCAAAAATATCATCAATCGTTGCAATTTTAAAAGTAGGAGAAAAAATCTCAATTTGTTTATTGAGGATCTGGGAAATTGAAGTAGAAGATGTCCCCATCATCTGATTCATTGCTTCACTGATCGCGCTTAAATGAATATCTCCTAATTCCACAGGTGGATTTATCCCTTCCCCGCCCATCATCAAGTCAACTATTATCCCAACATCTTGGGTTTGCATAATAAACATGTTGCTGCCTTCTAAACCGGTTTTATAATTCACGGTAAGAATAAAATAAGTATCGACGTATTTTTCTTTTACTTCGCTTATTGTCGTCACACTAACTGTTGGCGTAGTAATAGTTATTTTTTTACCTAATATGGCCGATAAGGTTGTCGCGGCCGACCCCATGGAGATGTTCGTGATTTCTCCTAAGACATCTCCTTCCATTGGACTAAGTGAACCGGAAGCAGCAGTATTCTCAGTTGCGACATCTTCTGTGGTATTATTCTCGTTTTCCAGCTGATTTTCCTTTAATAAAGCATTTATTTCCTCTTGCGACAGCATGCTACTCAAAATTAGTCCCTCCCTTCACTTTCTACCTCGTCAATTTTTACAGCAATTTTGTTACCGATTAAGCCCGGTTTGCCAGTATATTTCCTTTCTTGTCCTACATATACCTCCACTTCTCCGTTTGCTTTTGCTTCTAAGGGAATTACATCTCCTGTCTGCAGCTCTAATAATTCTTTTACGGTAATTGTATTCCTGCCCAGAATAACCGTAAGAGGGATAACCGTTTTTTCCAAGGTCTTTTGGATGTAGATACTGTGTTTTTCCGTATTTGTATTACTGCCACTACCAAACCAAAACTTCTTATTTAATTTATCCGCAATATCTTCCAGCATGAGACAAGGCAAACAAATATTAATCAAACCTTCAACATCGCCAATTTTCATATCAAGGACAATTATTAAAACCATTTCGGTTGAAGCAACAATCTGCGTAAATTGCGGATTAGTCTCAATAGCCTCAGAAATTGCCGTCACCGGATGAAGGCTGCTCCAAGCCTCATTAAACAACGAGAGAACTTTTTCGATGATTTTTTCGAAAACATTCTTCTCAATTTCCGTTAAATGCCTGCCTTTGAACGTACTAACCCCCGGACCTCCAAAGAGACGATCGATAATACTGAAACCAACAATCGGCGTAAACTCGATAATTCCTTTTCCTTCAAGAGGGGATAGACTAAAAATGTTCAAAACAGTGGGATTAGACATGGAACTCGAAAATTCCTCATAAGTAACCTGATCAACCGAAGCCACTTTTGCCGAAACTCTTGTCCTAAGAATCCCAGAAAAAAGTGTTGTTAACAATATACAAAAATTGTCATAGATGATTTGAATGGCATTTAGTTGTTCTTTCGAAAACTTATTGGGCCTTCGGAAATTATAGAGCCTGATCTTTTTATCATCTTTTACATACACTATATCTTCTAGATCAACAGCACCTGAATGCATGGCAGAAAGTAACACATCGATTTCAGACTGAGATAAGATTTCGCTCACCTTTATCACTCCTAGGAGATCGGATTTTGATATTGATTATATCTTTAGGTTATTAGGAACTTCTGAATATAAACATTTTTAATCTCACCTTTAGTAAGAAAATCATTGACATTTTTGATTAGCACCTTAATTAACTTCAGCTTTCCTTCAGGATTCAGTACTTCTTGTGTTTGCTCCATCAAGACCAGATTAACAACATGCATCAAGATATCTTTTTTTTCTTCCAGTTCCAAAGCAACTTCTTCATCAGCTGCCTCAAATGCTAATTTAACTAGAAGATACTGATTCGTTCTTCCGTTAAAATTAACCGTGGTTTCGGCTATTTCAA
>CAZVLC010000206.1:0-3023 GCA_964627885.1 uncultured Peptococcaceae bacterium | reverse complement strand
GTTAAATATAAGTTCGTCGAGGTTGAAATCGACGAGACGGAGGCTGACGAATGAGCGTGCATAAACTTTTAATCGAACGGTCAAACATCCTCTCGGGTTTCGTCAAAACTCGGGATGCCCTCGTCAAGCTCAACAAACGCCTGGTTGATGCGGCCAAAGTGAACGGTGAGCGTATCAATTCCCCGGTGTGATACTAACTCTACCCCTGCACAGATTGGTGATACCAGCAAGGCTAACAACAAACAAAGAAACCAAGGTAACACCGCATAAGCCCACGATGTGAAAAAGATTGCAAGGGCAGAAACCACGGCCATAGCAAACGTACCTTCCACTGTTTTACGCTTATCAACCCCCGGTACATTGATAAAATTTCGTCCAAAACGCTTTCCGATTAGGGCTGCTGCAGCATCGCCATATCCCCATGCCATAATCGAAATCGGTACGACCGCTTTCCATAAGGGTCCTCCCCATCCCCAATAAACAACAAAGAGGATGATCATCATAAGGTAAGCAAGAATTAAACTTGATTTGACCTCTCCTTTGGAACGTTCATTCAAGAAACGTTTATAGATGCCGGTGTGTTCCAACACAGTCAAAATCGGATAAACTACCACAATGAAGGATAAGGCCACCAAGGCAGCTACTTGCCATGATTTACTGGTGTACATCAGCAAGTATACAGACATGGCACAGGTAATGTGAAACGCCTTTCGAATAATCTCGGTTGGAATGATTCGCAAATTTCGAATTGTCAATACAATCAATAAAGCGGAGATGTACATCACGACCAAGTAGATAAATCCTTTTAAAACATCAATGGCCATGCTGCACCTCGTTTTCTATGTAGTAATGGAATAGAAGCACCATTCTGGTGCTTCTATTCCTTTTGGTGGAGACGAAGAGGATCGAACTCTCGACCTTACGGATGCGAACCGTACGCTCTCGCAGGCGGGCCAGTGATAGCTACATACCAACAGTCAATCAAACGCAAGAATGCTGTATTTGGCCTGTTTCCAGCACTTTTATCTGCCACATAGCCTTAAGTGCTAAAAGACCGATTTTAAGAACAATTACATAAAAGGTGGCGTATCTCACGTGGTACCTAAGCGAGATACGCCATGATTGATTTGAGGCGCTTCGTGGCCCGTTTGCGGTCCATTGCGTTCGCATCTCAAATACCTTTCCTTATACATAGTCGCCTCCATCCGGGGCGGCTAAATCTATATGAAGGAAGGAAATCCAAGAAAGGAGTTGATGTTTATTTTCATTACGCGCTGCATTCTTTTGATCAGTGTCACGTTACGATCAATTTGAACACATACTCATATCCGGAGGCTTCATAGTCCTCAGCCTCGGCAATATACCTTCCTTGCTCGGAGACAACAAAACTGACATAGTAGGCTCCGGCGGGAAGCTCGTTTATCATATCCAGCGCAACATTGTGATATATCCGCTCGTAGGCTTCATCAAAGACAGATAGATAACGAAAGCTCTCCGCTTCGCCCAAATTTAACTGAAAATCATTGCCGATTGTAAGCTCCGGCAGGTCCCCGGCAATTTCCGGCAGCTTATGCAAAACGCTGATGGCATCCGCTGAGAGCCAGTTGCCATCGTCCCATGTTTGCGCCCACAGATGATTCTGATAAGGCGTTATCGTCTCGCCGCCAGAAGTGACGGTGAAGGCGGCGGTCAGGGGGTCAGACATCTCATCAAGAACTGCAAAGTCTTCCAGAAAAGATTCTGCGGATACACCTCCAAGGAACAATTCGCCCCCCTTGGCTGTACTGAGAAGAACAGTGCTCTTTTCCAACAGCGCGTTTACCTCAGCAGCAAAGGAATCCATCTCCGCCCGTTTTTTCGCTGTTGGCAAGTTGTCCGGATTGACGCTGAAGCTGACGAAGCGACTGGCTACGGTCTGCACCTTGCCGCCATCTAATGTAAAGAGTTCATAGTGGTAGTCCGCCTCACCTTGATACATTGTTGGATTATAACGCAGAATATAGAACCCATCCTCGCCGCGATAAAGATACAATCCGTTCCAGCCGGCATGCGCGGTGGCGGCCTCCTCACTCCAGAGAACGGAACCGTCCTCGCACAGCACTTTCAAGAGATAGACGCCGGAGGCTGACTCGGATACCTCAAAGCTCTCAGCTTTTCCGTCCCTGTCGAGATCTGCGGAGCCGAAGGTCACAGGCACCTTGTCGAAATGGTTCGCTTCGATGAAATCGGTGACGCTCTCCGTGCGGATATCGATATAGTCGTCCGTATTCGTCGCGCTGACAAGGCGGATATACATGGGCGAGACATTAGTAGAGCCGCCGCCAATCCACAGGGAATACTGTGGATTGACCTCATACACTCGGATATACAGCCCGGAGCCCACATCGGTATAGGCATAGCCGTCAAAGTCGCTCCAGGTCAGTTCCTCGCCCTTTCCGGAAAGCATGATGACATCATTAAGGGAGAGCGACTTTTCATCTATTATAAAGGCCGCCCACACCATGAAGCTCTCTTCCTCTGTTATTGGAACGTTTTTTGAAAAATGACATCTGGCCGTAAAGCGATATTGCCCAGCCTGCGTCAAGTTATAATTTGCAAGACTATATTCCTTTTCAGCGCTGCTTCTGGGGCGAAGCGAGTAAGCCGGCATATAAAAATTGATCTCATTTACTGCACAGCTTATCCATTCACCGTTCTCAAGTCGCTCTATGTCGTATGCGTCACCGTAAACGGCTTCATATGGTGTTGAGTTTTCCCACCTTACTGTAATGCTCTCACTTTCCGCTGACACTTCGGTTTTAAGCCTTACCCCAATGCCTTGAACATCACCATCTTGTGGTGTGTATTCCGTTCTTGGATTCGTACGAAAGCACACCGCCACTACGATGCAGGCGGTCACCGCAACAATGATGATCCAGAACGCGGGTTTCTTGTAATTTAGCACAGTCTTTATCCTTACCTTTACGCCAATCTCGCCGAAAGCCAGCGGGCAGGCGGCGATACTTTTTCGGCTTACGCTGCAT
>CAZVLC010000205.1:0-3053 GCA_964627885.1 uncultured Peptococcaceae bacterium | reverse complement strand
TGCTGCTTCGCTTGCTTATTGATTTCTTTCTTAATCACTCTTAAAGCTTGCCCGAGTTCAGGCTCTAAATCCGCTGTTACGATAGCTGCCGAGGCTACTATTTCACTTCTCAGCAGTTCTTCACCCTCTCGGTCCGGACTATAAATCATCCCATATTCGGCGATATGAGCTTGAATCCCTGTTTCACGACAAATCACTCTTTGCATTGTTTCTAACCCTTCTTCTTCGCCATGTACGAGAATCACCTTGCGAGGTAACTGTTCAAAAGCCTTTAACCATTCGATTAAACCTTTTTGATCGGCATGAGCGGAAAAATCATCAATTCTTTCGATAGTGCCTTTCACCGCGATTTCTTCGCCATGTATTTTTACCGTCTTCTCGCCTTCAAGGATTCTCCGTCCTAATGTCCCTTCCGCTTGATAGCCGACAAATAAGACGGTTGATTCCACTCTCCAAAGATTGTGCTTCAAATGATGCTTGATTCTGCCGGCATCAGCCATCCCACTGGCGGATATGATAATCGCTCCGCTTTTGATCTTATTGACCGCAATAGAATCATCAGCCGAAACAACGTAATGAATATCCGGTCCCACAAATAACTCCTCGGCTCCCTTCCCTTTAATGGCAATGGACACCTCTTCATCAAAGCACTCCGGATTCTGGATAAATACTTTGGTTGCTTCCACCGCCATCGGGCTATCAATAAAAATATCGACAGGAGGTATCTCTCCTTTTTCCTTCATAATTTTAAGATAATAAACCAAGTCCTGCGTCCTTTCCACCGCAAAACTGGGAATTACCAGATTTCCACCTTTTTGCATCGTCTGATTTACTACTCTGGCTAATTCGTTTAGTTTATTCCCCACATCAAGATGATAACGATTGCCATAAGTGGCTTCCATCACCACAATATCAGCATCTTTAATTTTGGTTGGATCTTCAACTAAAGCTTGATTCGTGTTCCCAATATCGCCGGTGAAAACAAGCTTATTACTTTGATTATCTTCAGAAATTACTAGTTCGATCATTGCCGAACCTAAAATATGCCCGGCATCATAGTATTTCACCATTACACCGGGAACAGGACTAAATTCTTTTTCGTAATGACTACTAACAAAAAGCTCCATACACTTACGAGCATCTTCAACATTATAAATCGGGTCTAACAGTATCCCCCCACTACGAGCCAACTTTCTGTTCTTACGCTCAACTTCCATCTCTTGAATATGCGCACTATCCGGCAAGACTACACTACACAATTCTGTAGTGGCTTTAGTAGCATAGATTTGACCGCGAAATCCTTTTTTGTATAACTTCGGTAATAAGCCACTATGATCAATATGAGCATGTGTTAATAACACGAAATCGATTGTGGTAGGATCAAAAAGAAATGGACCATAATTTAATTCCTTTAACTCTTTCGAACCTTGAAACATCCCGCAATCAACCAAAAATTTACTTCTTTCTGTTGTAACTAAAAAACAAGAACCTGTTACAGAGCCGGCTGCTCCACAAAACTGAATCTGCATTTGAAATCTCCTCCTAAAACGCGCCTCATAATAATGCTATTTTACCACATTTATACTGAACCATGGGGAAAAATCGCGGAAAAAAACTAGGGTTTCGATTCTGCATCGAAACCCTAGTTTATTACTACAATCCTGCCAGCTTACCCTTCTTAAATCTTTTCTATTCAATTCTGGGCAGCTGCTGCGCCTGTCTTTTTATTTCTTCATCTGACATTGTTACATCATCAATCGCACCGGAAAGAAAACTATCATAAGCGGTAAGGTCTAAATGGCCATGTCCGCTCAAGTTGAAGACGATACTCTTCTCTCTACCGTCTCTTTTCGCCTCAAGCGCTTCATCTATCGCTACTCTAATGGCATGAGCGGATTCAGGTGCGGGCACAATGCCTTCTGTCCGCGCAAAAAGGAGGGCCGCCTCAAAAACTCCGGTTTGTTTCACTGCTTTAGCTTCAATGAGACCATCATGATAAAGCTGGCTTACTAAAGATGAGACCCCATGATATCTTAAACCACCCGCATGAATACCAGCCGGAGTATAATTAGAGCCTAAAGTATACATCTTTAATAGTGGGGTTAAACCGGCCACATCACAATAATCATAAGCAAATGTCCCTTGCGTTAAGGAAGGACAAGCTGCCGGTTCAACAGCAATTAGCCTCACATTTTTTCCTTGCCTTTTATCGGGAATAAACGGAAAAGCAATACCAGCAAAATTTGATCCTCCTCCGCAACAACCAATAACCACATCGGGATAATCATCCACCATTTCCATTTGCAGCTTCACTTCCTGCCCGATAATGGTCTGATGAAGGCTGACATGATTCAGTACACTGCCTAAAGCATAATTGGTGTCCGGACGCTGTACCGCATCCTCAATGGCTTCGCTAATAGCAATGCCAAGCGTACCAGGTGTATCAGGCTGCTCCAACAATACTTTTTTACCAATTTCCGTTTTATTGCTCGGACTAGGGATGCATTCCGCCCCGTATGTTTCCATGAAAACACGACGATATGGCTTCTGCTGAAAACTAATCCTCACCATATATACTGTACATTCCAAACCAAAGATTTGGCTGGCTAAAGAAAGCGCCGTACCCCATTGCCCTGCACCAGTTTCGGTGGTCAAACGTTTAATCCCGGCTATTTTGTTATAATAGGCTTGAGGGATCGCACTGTTTAACTTATGACTACCAACCGGACTTACACCTTCATACTTATAGTAGATTCGGCAAGAAGTATCTAAGGCTTTTTCGAGCCGACGCGCCCGGAATAAAGGTGATGGCCTCCACTGTTTGAAAATCTCCCTTACTTGTTCCGGAATTTCGATGTGCCTTTCTGTAGATACTTCCTGTTCGATTAAGGACATTGGAAAAATTGGGCTTAAGTCATCAGGGGTCAGCGGCTTTTTTGTTTGCGGATTCAACCCCGGAGCCGGAAGATTAGGCATATCAGCTTGGACATTGTACCAATACTTAGGTATCTTCTCCTCCGGTAAAATAATTTTGGTTAGCTCTTCTCTTCTCA
>CAZVLC010000204.1:0-3060 GCA_964627885.1 uncultured Peptococcaceae bacterium | reverse complement strand
CCACCTCTTAACACGAACTAAGTGCAAGCTTATTAGCCTGTTCGTCGCATTTTCTATACATTTATTATACTATTTTCGCGCTATAAAGTCTTATTACATATGAGTTTGCGGATTATTCAGCAGCCCCTATTTATTCTTTTCGCGACTAATTCGATATTTCCTGCTTTTTTATACTTATTTTTTTCCGGAAAAAGGGCTTCGCCTATTTTCAAAGCAAAGCCCCCTAATGTAATTCCCGAACTAAACCACCCCCTTGCCAAAGCCTGATAATTCAATTCCCGCAGTTTTGGGTTTTGGGCAAATTTATAGCCCGGCCGCTTTTCGATCCAGCCGAATGAAGTCACTCCATCATTTTCTCAAATGAAAGAGTGTAAAAACACCGGCGACATCCAGACAAAGCTAAAGAGGCTATTTGCGGGACAATAGAGCAGATGCTTGAAGCAGAAACGGAAGAACATCTTAGCCATGATGCCTCCTTTACTGTAGTTCATGGAGGTATTGTCTCATAGGTTTTTAGTGCTGACGAGGCACCCGAATATTGAGCGCTTACGGAGCTTCGTTTGCCTTGTTCCTACGAAAAAATCCCTAGTTCTATAATTTTCCATAAACTCTCTATGACCACATTATAACTAGCTTCTTCAAATAACAAATCCCTTGTATTTTCCTCGTAGTCCTTCTTGTAAAAATCTTTCTTGATAATTTCTCCCAATATGCTATTTACAGAACATCCCTCCTGTGCAGATAAGCAAATTTTACTTTTACTTCTAACCTTACGGACCCTCTCTATAAGTTCAGACAAATTCCCATCCATTTTTACTTTTGAATATAACTTATATAAATCATATAAATGCCTTGAATGTTCTCTCGAATTATCGTTTAAATAATAATCACAAACAGCAAATACCTTCTCCACAAAAGTTCTTTCCATAGTCTGCACTTTCACTTTAAACGGCTCCAACTGGTACTGCGTTATCACATCATCTAATTTTTGTTTCTTTAGATACTGATAAATATAACAGTCCGCATTCATATTCTCTGTCGGAAAAGAACGAATTAACATCGCCGTTTCTACAATAAGATGAGCTTTTAGTAATCCGGTAGTATATTCTGAATCATAATTTATTACAAACTTATTGAACTCCCCACGACTACGGATTTCTCCCTGATTGCAAAGTTCCATCCCACAGTTTTCTATTGTCTCAATAACTGTTTGCGTGAATTTCTTTCTCATACCTTCAGTTGTTTTCTCTATTCCATTATCATAATTTAAATCAATATCTTCCGAAAATCGTTCTATTAATTTGTAGCACTTAGATAACGATGTGCCCCCTTTAAATATAATTGCTGATTCTCTTGCAACCAATTCTTTTAAAATATAAGTTACAAAATAGTCCTTTTCTATAATCGCTGCATTTATCCCCTTTTCTTCCGCTACAATTTCAATAATCTGCTCAAACAATCCTTTGTTTTTATGTAAGTTCATTAATAACCCCACTTTTAATCATGTTTTTTGCCGTACGTGAAGGAAATTTCGTCACATATAAAAAGACTTCCTCCCTTTTTAGCTTCTTCTCCTTTACAAAACTTTTTAATTTGTCTTTTGACTCCTCGGGCAAATTCTTTAAATCAATACGATTCATCAAGTCAAGGAACTGCAGGATTCTTGCATTCCGCTCTGTAATTTTTACATTTGATTTACGCAACCTGACCTTTTGCTTTCCTACCATCACTTCTCTACGTCTTGACCCCTCATTATTCGTTACTATTTCCACAATATTGGGTACCTGTGTAGTAAGGCCGATTGCATTTTCAAGGATCAGCCCGGCATAAAAACCATATACTTTTTTTTCATTACAAATATATTTTTTCTCATATACCTTTTTTGCACTAAGTCGGGACTTCCCAAGTGACGTCATCTTCGGAATATAATACACCCCTTGTCCAAAACGTTACAATCGCCCTCGTTTAACCAAGCGGGTAAATACCTGTCTAATGTACACTTTATTCATACCGGCAATATTAACTTCATTTAACAAAATAGGTTCATTATCGCCATATGCTTTTTTAAGATTTTGTATTATTTCCATATCAGTCACCTTCTTTCACCCTCACTATACTTTATTATACTATCCTTGTCAATGTTTGTGACAGCCTTTTAATATTAGTATGTGTAAATTTTAAAAAACTATTCCTCAAATTCTGTTCGAGTGAATGCAAGCGCTTACAACGCTTCCCATTAAAAAAAGAACCCCGTAAGGTTCTTTTTGCTTTCTGCACTGATGATCTGTTTCAGTTTTTCAGTTTTCCCCACCGTCAAAAGATGCTTCCGCATAAAATTATGGGCATTGCTATGCTTCAACCAGCCCCGGTAACTCATCACGGCCGCGGCATCCTTGAACACCGGCTTTCCCCTTGCCCGCATCTTACGGGTTCGGCGTGCTATCCGCAAAGAGGTACTCTTCCGCAGCAGACAATAATCCCGGAATGTTCTGTACCCCACGAAATCAACACCGCGGTCATCCACCCGAAAAAGCTGCCAATTATCCTTTACCCGCACATGCAAAACCTCGTTTAAGTATTGCTCCGCCTTTTTCCTCGCCTGATGCAGCTTTTTCTTGTTGTTGCCAAACAAACAAAAATCGTCCATATACCGTACATAGTACTTTACCCCGAGCGTTTCCTTCACATAATGTTCAAAGCCTTCCAGATAAAAATTACTGAACCACTGGCTCGTATAATTGCCAATAGGTAACCCCGGCTGATGACTGTCAATGATGGTATCAATCAACCACAAGGTATCCTGATCCTTAATTTTTCTTCGGAACTGCTCCTTTAATACTTCCCTGTCTACAGAAGGATAAAACTTCACAATGTCCATTTTAACGCAATATTTGGTATGTTTACGATCCTCCTGCAGCCACTTCTTTACCGCCTGCAAAGCATAGTGAATCCCTCTGCCGGGAATACTTGCACAACAATAACTGTACATTCCCCGCTTAATTATCTCTTCTATTTGCTGCATTAAACACCAGTGAATAATCTGATCGGGATAATACCTCG
>CAZVLC010000203.1:0-3160 GCA_964627885.1 uncultured Peptococcaceae bacterium | reverse complement strand
GCTCAAAAAAGGTGTAGATATTCTTGTAGGAACTCCTGGAAGAATCTTAGACCATTTGGAAAGAAGAACCTTGAATCTGAACCAAGTGAAAATGATGGTGTTGGATGAAGCAGATGAAATGTTGGATATGGGCTTTATTGAAGATATTGAAAAAATCTTGGAGAAAGTGCCGGAAGAAAGACAGACTATGCTTTTTTCAGCCACGATGCCTGGCCCAATTAAAAAATTATCCGATAGATATTTAAAGAATCCTACTTTTGTCAGCATAGACAGAGAAACACTCACAGTACCGTTGATTCAGCAGTTCTATTATGAGATCGCGCAAGGAACGAAAGTGGATGCTCTTTGCCGGATTCTTGATTATGAGAATTATGAAGCGGTTATTATTTTTTGCCGGACGAAACGCGGAGTGGATGAATTAGTTGCTAATCTGCAAACCAGAGGATACTTTGCGGAGGCCTTACATGGTGATTTAACCCAGGCCCAACGAGATAAGACCATGAAATCATTCCGCCAGGGTGATACTGAATTACTGGTGGCTACCGATGTAGCGGCCCGTGGACTTGATATTGAAAGAGTAAGTCACGTGATTAATTACGATATTCCTCAGGACCCTGAAGCATATGTACACAGAATCGGCAGGACAGGAAGGGCAGGCAAGGAAGGAAAAGCCCTAAACATTATTATTCCAAAGGAGTACCGTCATCTCAGAATGATTGAAAAACTAATTAAAACAAAAATTACGAAGACACCTGTCCCGACCTTTCAAGAAGTCGTTATACAACAAAAAGAGGTTATTAGGAAGACAATCGAGGAGATTTTACAAGAAGGAGATTTACAAGTCTACAAAGACATTGCAGAAGAGTTACTTAATTATTTTAGTCCCGTAGATATTGCGGCGGCGGCTTTGAAACATGCTTTTGTACAACATGGGACAGAGCTCGCGGAAATAGATTTTATGGGTGACTTCGGCAACACAGGCGCCCGCAAAGGAATGGTACGACTCTTTATGACGATTGGCCGTCAGCAAAATATAACCCCGCGTGATTTGGTCAAAATTATTTCTGATGAAACTGGTATTCCGACTAAATCCATTGGGGATCTCAGTATTTTTGATAAATTTAGTTTTGTAGAAATCCCTGAAGATTTGGCGTACAGAGTTATTTATACGTTGGATCATTTAATGGTAAAAGGGAGAAAAATTTCTGTACAATTAGCTCGGGCGAAGAGTTGACAAACAATACCAGTTTCGATATAATTAGACCGAACAAACGTTTTGTTTAATAGTGATGAAGTAGAGGAGGATTTGCATGTCAGATAAACAAAAGGCCTTGGAAATGGCTCTTTCCTCAATCGAAAAACAGTTTGGGAAAGGTTCCATCATGAGGTTGGGGGAAGCATCGGCGAAGTTGGCTGTCGAAACTATTTCAACCGGCATTTTGACGCTGGATATGGCATTAGGAGTTGGGGGAGTCCCTCGTGGAAGGGTGATCGAAATATACGGTCCGGAATCATCTGGCAAAACCACAGTTGCTCTGCATATTATAGCTGAAGCCCAAAAGAATGGTGGAGTCGCGGCTTTTATCGATGCGGAACATGCGTTAGACCCCAAATATGCTCGTAATTTAGGGGTCGATATTGATAATTTGCTCATTTCGCAGCCAGATACCGGGGAACAGGCTTTGGAGATTGCTGAAGCATTAGTGCGGAGTGGGGCTATTGATGTTATTGTCGTTGATTCAGTTGCCGCTTTAGTACCCAGAGCAGAAATTGAAGGGGAAATGGGCGATGCCCATGTTGGATTACAGGCTCGTTTGATGTCTCAAGCCTTGCGTAAGCTGACAGGCGCGATTAGCAAATCAAACACGATTGTGGTATTTATCAATCAGATCAGAGAAAAGGTCGGCATAATGTTTGGCAATCCGGAAATAACCCCCGGGGGAAGAGCCCTAAAGTTCTATGCATCTGTTCGTATGGAAGTAAGAAAAATAGAAACATTAAAACAGGGCTCGGATATGGTAGGCAATCGCACACGGGTAAAAGTCGTAAAAAATAAAATCGCCCCACCTTTTAAGCAAGCTGATTTTGATATTATTTATGGAGAAGGCGTATCCCGTGAAGGGAGTATTATTGATATTGCTGTTGATTTGGATATCATCGAAAAAAGCGGCACCTGGTATTCCTATAGCGATACCCGAATTGGGCAAGGACGAGAGAACGCCCGGGTGTATCTCAAGGAACATCCGGAAATCTGCCAAGAAGTTGAAAAAAGAGTGCGCGAAAAATTTGTTCCTTCTTCAAGCAATAAGCAAGCTGCCCCAGAGGAAGAAGATAATTAGAAATGAGTAAAGACCCGCTGGTTATAGCTTTAAAAAAACTGTCTTATCGCGCTTATAGTCAAAAAGAAATGGAAGAGTATCTGGCTAAAGCTGGCTATAATCGGGACCAAAGGCAAGAAGTACTCGATCAATTAATGGAATGGCGTTATCTTGATGATCAAAAACTGGCATCATCTTTGTGTGAGTATTATATCCGGTACAAACCCATGGGATATTCCCTTATTTACAATAAGTTGCAGCAAAAGGGAATACCCCATGATTATATTGTTACTGCCTTAGCTGATTATGACAAAACAAAGGAATTGGAAATGGCCGATCGCTTAGCTGGGAAATTTATAATACGACAAATAAACAAGGGCGAACAAACGTGTAAAATTAAGGAAGCATTAGCCCGTCACCTGCAACGAAAAGGTTTTTCCACTGCAATTATTTTTGCTATTGTGAGTGACAACTTTCCTGAATAATATTGGAAGTTCAGTGCTTGACAGCAATCCTTTAAACAATTAGAATAAAATTGGAGAATTAAGGTTGACTATTTTTGCCAATCGGATTTAGCATATATATATATTCGTGCTCTAATGTGTATATTACTCTAAATCCCGTTAATGGGTTTATAATATGATCAAGAAAAGCCGAAAAGCATCAGGCATATTGTAAATACCAGTTTATAAATATTGGCAGAAAATTGATAACCGACTTTCTTCGGTTATCTTTTATTTTAAAAAGTATAGGAGGTGAAAGTGATAATTTACTATTTTATTATAGCCGTAGTAGCTATAGGAGTAGGATTATCGGTAGGTTATTTCTTTAGAAAAAAGATC
>CAZVLC010000202.1:0-3177 GCA_964627885.1 uncultured Peptococcaceae bacterium | reverse complement strand
TTTTTACGGCGGCTGACTTCAGCACTTTTACCAAAAGCAAAGGATACTGCCGTAAAAGCCGTTATGGGCGGCTGGGCCTTGGGCTTTGCCCTTTTTGCGGCAGTGAGTCTCTTATCCGGCGGAAGTAATGGTTATATTTTAGGAGTTCTGCTAGTGTTCATCGGCGGCGGATTGATGATTGCGGGCAGAAACAATAAGGAGGTGGCTGCCCAGTGATCAGGGAAAAAACAAGACGTTTGGTTTTCGCTTTTTTAATATTGATTCTCGTTTTGGGGCTTGTGGGATGTAATAGTGGGGCAATTTCCCTGAAGCCTGGAGAACAAACGGTTGTCACCCGTTTAGTCCACGATAGAAATGGTTGTGATCCTTTTAGTGGTTTGCCTAACGCCATGCAGGGAGGAAAGGGCGCCAAAGATAACAAAGTCCCTGTTCACATCACTACTACCAAGGACGGAAAGCAGTACTTTAAATTGTCTTTTGACGGATATACTAATGTCAATTATGATGAGCATATCTTGACGGGCAGAGGGGACGGGGGCAGTGATTTAGACCTTAGTGAGACAGCAACCACCGTAATCGAACCTTTTGAGGTCCGGGGGGAAATAGATGGCGAGATTGAACCCATACAGATTAAAATTCATTATACATACGAGACAGCCAACAGTGGAGTATTGATCGATGAGGATATTGTGTTACATGGTACCGGCACTTTCCCATGGAAAAAATATTTAAAGCAATTAGAACTACATGTTCACTGGAACTATGTTCTAAATGCTTCCAATTACCGTGGCACTGGTATATCGAAAGGGAATGTTGAAGCTTATCAGTATTATATCTTTGATTTACCGGAAACAGTCAGCAATCAACAGGGTCTTCTTACTAGTTCCAAAATTGCTACCCGGGCCGACAAAGACGCCGGCGAAACCGGGGTCACGATCCCTGAGGCCCTAGCCATTATCCTCATCGGCGGCGGTGCGGCCCTGGCCGGGGCTGGTGCAGGTGGTAGTGGCGGAGGTAGCGGCGGAGATGGCGATAGTAAAAATGGTAAAAAGAGCCGCTATAAAATGTGTCTGAAAAAAGACTTTGGTGATGCCATCCGCTATGATGTCCAGCCGGTAACAGTCTATGCTCGTATTGTAGAGATTACCCCTGAGGGAGAAGAAATTGACCGACCCGATTTAAGCACCGCCATTGAGCTATTTTCCGGCGGCGGTCTGAAGGTGGAAAGCACTGCCATGGCGGGCAATTATATGGGAGCGCTGGTCTGCGCCGAATCGGTCTCCGGCGGGGAAAACCCGGACAGCGGCGTTTTAAGCATCCGTTTCAGCGGCGAGGGCGGAAGCTTTCAAAATGATGTCACCTTCCGCTTAATCGGTCAGCCCTATCTTTCTTTCCCCGAGCAGGGTCAGTACTTAACAATGACTTTACCGATGCTCTTGGGGGACGGCGAGCTTTATGAAACACCGTTTATGCTGCATGACTTTATGGAAAAGCCGGTTACGGTAAAAGCAGAAGTAGCGGAAGGCGCTCCGCTTGATTGTACAATCGAAGAAACAGGAGAAAACCAATACCTGCTGAAAGTACAAAATAAGAGTGTCAAACCGGAAGGACATCAGGCCACCAAACAAATGACTTATATCGTCCTCCGGGCTGAAAACGAACAGGAACTGGCAGAAAACAGCTTAAAGGTGGAGCTTTATCCGGAAGGACTTTCCATTCGCGAAGTCAAAATGGATGAGAGCGGTTATGTTTTAATAGGAACCTTTGATAACGAGGCCACAGAAGAATTCGGGGATGTGAAGCCTACCGGATTTGTGCTGGATTTTGTAGTGCCGGAGCAGAGTGAGCAGGGCGGGTACAAGGTGAAAGTCCTCGAACCGGAAGAATTCAGTCCGACCTTTGCCAGATTGCAAGGAACAGACGAGCGTATGAACCATGTGGCGGAGAAATTTAAATATGCCCTTGAGGAAATTCCCGGCAATTCAAAAGAATATAGATTTGCACCCCAGGAGGCTTTAGTGGAAGAGGAGGGCAAGCCCTATTATTTGACTTTGCCTATTTCCTGTACGTATGGCGAACGGGAATACAAGCTGGAATTGCCCCTGCGGCTCTTAGGTGGCGGCCCCGGTCCGCTGGCCGGTTGGGAAGCGGAATTCGAACTGATGAAGAGAATTGTGAGTAGGGTAGGCGGGATCAGCCCGGATGTGGCCCGGGTCTTGCGGGAAAACGGGCGGAACATGTCTACGGCGGAGTTACGCCTCATCAATAAACGGATTTGCCATGATGCCATTGTCTACTACACTAACGACGCCGCTGGTTACGAGAAGATTGCCGCGGAACTGGATAATCTGATTTCTTACGCGGAGTGGATCAAATGGATGGGCGACCAAGCTTTTTCCTATCTGATTAGTACCTATTATGGGGATACCTTTGATGCCATTTTATCGCCGGCAAAGGATGTTTTTGCTTCCTTCCTGGGTGAAGCCATCGGCACCTTGGCACTGGGCGAGAAGTTTGATTTTGAAACCCTGGAGGTCGGCAAAAATATTAACGCGGCCTTTGATAATTTGATTACCAATGCTTTTGATGAACAGATGGGGAAGAAGCTTAGTTACAAACAGGTTTGTGCGGTAGTGGGAGGTTTTTTGGTCTGGAAAATTGCCAAGAATCTTTATGACAATATGGATAAAGACGGTAAAATTGACCTGTATGGGGCTATTACCGCCACTACGACAGATTTAACGGCGATGGGGCTGAAATCCATTGCCGGGAAATTCTTTGATAAAGCCCTGCAAAGCCAAGCGGTGCAAAAAAATCTGAACAAACCGCTGGGCAAATGGTTGCAGGATCTTCTTCCTGACACAAGCCTGGTTAAATGGAAAAACAGCAATGACTACGACATGCTGAACTTTAGCAAGTCCGAAATCTTTAAAAAGTATCTGGAAGAACTCTTTGGCGTGGGGCTGACTAAAGTGACGGAAATCGATCTGGAAGCCGTGAAAGGTTTGGCAGAACTAAGCAGTGGCAGTAGCATCGAAAGCACCCTTGATCTTGGTGCCTGGCCGGAAGTTCGCTGGACTACCGTGACGACTAATGAAGACGGGCAGGCGAATGCTTATGCGATCTCCGTAAATCTCGTGCCGGAGTCTTTAGGGAAGCTTTGTGACTACCTCTTTT
>CAZVLC010000201.1:0-3201 GCA_964627885.1 uncultured Peptococcaceae bacterium | reverse complement strand
AGGATTTATTTTATCATATTGCCGGTTAAAACGAACCATATTTTTGCAAGTAAATTAGCTGAAGTTTAGCTGGTAGATTGGTATTGATACAAAACAGGCTTAGGATGTTCATTTTCGGGAGAAAAAGGGTGTCATAAATATGGAAATAAGATATAATTAAAGATAAAGAAAGAAAATTATTGGCGGGTGAGGATATAATGACGAAGCGTTGTTTAATCTTGTTGTCTATAGTATTATTCTTATCGTTTATTTTCTTACCTTCTTCTATAGAAGCTGTAGATCTGCTGGCTTTACAAATAAATGAGGAATTGGTCCCCGGGGAAAAGGCTAACCATTTAACAGTCACCGGCGTATATTCTAATGGCGTAAAACAGCAAATTGATGCAGGCCTTATTTGGAAAAGCTCCAACACAGATGTTGCTACGGTTAATAATGCTGGGACGGTACGCTTTACGGGCAAAGGTGGTTTTGTCACGATTGCCGTGCGCAAAGGAGAGGCCAGCGCAAGTAAAACGGTGGAAGTGAAGCCGTGGCCCAAAAGCCTGGACATTGATACACAGCTAGTATATAGTGCTAATCCTCATCGGCTACTGGCTAAAGGACGTTTCAGTGATGGTGCGGAGCGTTATTTTGGCACCGAGGATCAATTGGTTTGGTCAACTTCTAATCCGTGGGTGGCGTGGGTAAACAGTCAGGGTGTCGTTACTTTTACCGGGGAGGAAGGGGTTGTCACCATCAAGGCCGTTTGTGGGGAATATGAAGATGAGGTTAAGGAGACGGTAGATAACGAGCAGGAGATTACCGCTTGGCGGAAGGGGATTAAGATTAAAGAAGAAATTAGTTATTCCCCGGAGAAGCAAAAATTAACGTTGTGTGCGGTAATGACAGATGATTCCGAAGAAGTAATTACTAATGAGAGCGCCGATTGGTATTCCAGTAATCCGGAAGTAGCAAAAATTAATGGGGCAGGCGAAATTACTTTTACCGGTCAAGCCGGATTTACCACAGTTCAAGTGGTCTATGGCGGCTATAAGTATGAAACCTTAGTGACAGTGGATCGCTTCCTGACTAAGTTAGCGCTTAACCAAAGTTTGAATTATACGCCCAACTGGGTTGGAATTAACTTGCCATTGTCGGCTACTGCTACATATAATGACGGGACGAAATTTATTCAGACCAGCGGTTTAAACTGGGCGGTTAGTGATACAAAAATCGCGACGGTAACTGCTGACGGAATACTGAGCTTTACCGGAGAACCGGGAAAAATGACGGTGACGGTGACGGGCTCCGGAATAGGGGGCGCAGTTATCACCGATTCGCTTACCGTTGAAGTTCCCGCGATCGAAAAACCGATTCCGCAAAGGCTATATGTTAATCATAATCCGCTTAACGACAGGAATAATCTCGGTACTTTTCAGCCAAGTGTCATGTGTATTTACAATAATGGAGAACGGCGCGATGTTACGGAGCATGTGCTCTGGAGGAGTTTAACGCCTGAAACAGCGACGGTTTTTAATAACACCATTTATTTATCGCCGAATTCGGGTAAACTGGAATTGTCAGCAGGTTTTCAAGGAGTCAGCGACACCCTCTCCGGTTACAACAACTTGTTACCGGGTTATCAAAACGGAAAAATGTATCAGCTTATTATCAAGGAGCATCAAGTTCCTTACAGCTTTAGCCCGGTTAAATTAACCGCCTATGCAGGGCAAGGGGATGGCAGTATCAAGGATGTGACAACACAGTTAAGTTGGCGCTCCACTCAATCACAGATAGTTGCGGTGAACAAAGGAGTTCTAACCTTTACCGGAAGGATTGGGAAAGCAGTGATTACGGCCCAAGGTTTTGGCTTGAGGGCTTTATTAGAGATAGAAGTTCGTCCTGAGGATTTAATGCCCCGAGTCGATAATCTTGTACTTGAAGGAAATCTGCAGGCCGGGGCGAATCAACTAAAAGCCATTGCATACTTTAATAATGGGGTAGTAAAAGATGTAACCAAGGAAGCGGTATGGAATACCAGTAATAAAAATATTGCGGTTGTAAATAATCAAGGGAACGCGATGTTTCCTAATGGGCTGGCCCCGGTGACGATTTTTGCCTGCTATGGCGGGAAAGAAGCGCAAGTAAGCAGATGATAAATTATTAAGGAAAAGTTTTGCGTGTAAAGCGGGCCTTTATTTGGTAAAATGGGGACGAAAGAATAATTGGAGGGATATAATAAAGAATGGGACAACAGCGTACTGAGCTCGGGCAAGCACGTTATGAGCAAATAGCCATTGATATAGCACAAAAGATTGTGCGTGGGGAATTTCAAGAAGGCCAAAAATTATCTGGACGTTCTTTACTAGCCGGAACCTATAATGTCTCCCCTGAGACGATTCGGCGGAGTATCGCTCTTTTACAAAATATCGGGGTAGTGGAGGCAGTTACCGGAAGCGGGATTATTATCAAGTCCAGTAATTTGGCGAAAGAATACTTGGAGGAGTATAATGATCGCCAGGAAATTTTGGATCTGAGGAATAGAGTAAACAGCCTCATGTTTAAGCGAAACGAACTGGATAATGAATTAGAAAAAGAGCTTACGAAGTTGTTGGAGTATTCATTTCAAAAGACCTCTATTTTACAGCAAATTGAAGAGGTTGTTTTGCCTTCGGAATCCTGGATGGTAGGGAAAACCATTGCCGATATAGATTTTCGGCATTTAACAGAAACCACCATTGTGAATATCAACAGAGATGGGCAAGAAATATATTCACCTGCAGCTAATATGGAGTTAAAGGGCAACGATGTTTTAAATATAGTAGGGACACGTTATGCCCGGGAGAGGCTTAAAAAGCTGATTCAGGAAAATTCGGGTTCCTAAAAGGGGGAAATTGTATTCCTGAAGAGGGGTCTTTTCCTTTTTTATACTCTTCTGTTTTTTTAGAATTCGTTTCGGAATATTATTGAAGGAAATAGCATGGCTGCGGCGAATTTAAACATAGGGTAGGTGAAACAAAATGAACCTGATCGACTTAATAATTATTGTTGTTCTTTTGATAGCAGCAATTGATGGGATAAAAAAAGGCTTCTTAAAGAGTTGCTTTGCCTTCTTAAGCAGTATAGTCGGTTTATTCGCCGCGATCAAATATAATGCTGTTCTTTCACAGTGGGTGGAGACAAAGTTTTCTGTTTTAGAACAGTTTGAAAGCTTTTTTAGTA
>CAZVLC010000200.1:0-3221 GCA_964627885.1 uncultured Peptococcaceae bacterium | reverse complement strand
TGAGAGAAATCACAATTGTGTAATCTGTTGCTTGCTGGTTTTCGTTTAAAAACTCTATGTTGTTGATCTTTGCCTTTCTTACCTTCATTAAAGAACCATAGACATTCAGCTCTATAATGTCATTGGTAATAAAACCCCTGAAAGTCTCACCAAATATGGTGTTTAAAACGGTATTCCCCTTTCCTGGTTCCGGAAATTGTATGGTTTTGATGAATTTTGTCCCAAAACTGAGTTCTCCATAATCGGTAACGAGGTCTAATCGTGCTGTCTCAATCTCACATGGTATTGTGTCTCCGTTAAGCATTTTGACATTTGCTTTTGTTTGGGAGAAAAGAGTCAATGTTAATATAATCATGAAAAAGAAAATCATTAGTTTTTTCATTAAATCTCCTTCTTTCCTGATAGTTTTAAACATAACCGACAAGATTTATATTGGTGATTTTTCATTAAATCATATCACCATTGACTTTATAAAATGTTATGATCAAAACTTTAGTTCTACCAAAAAAATATTAATTGTTTTACTTGATCATGCAATTCATATTTGCTATTTTTTCAATATTTATAAGCTATATTCTCAAAATTGTAAATGTGAATAAATCGAACCTATACTTCTCAAAGTATCATTATTGGCTGCCAAATAAATCTCTACATCTCAATTCAGAGAATTTCTATTCAAAGAAAAACTTGAGACAATTTTCTTATTTTCTTAATGCTGAGTCTTCGCAATTCGGAAACCGTGATAAAAGTAAGTGCCATTAGGATTAAATCCATCGGAAGTATCCACACGACATAGCTTGTCATCATTGAACCAACTGCCACCACGCCTGACCCGAGAGGAGGAGCGAAGATTGTTTAAGGGATTTTCTGTTTGTGATTTGCTATTATTATTTTCATCCCAATAATCTTGACACCATTCCCATACATTTCCACTCATATCATACAATCCTAGTTCGTTTGGTTGCTTTTGCCCCACATCAGAAGTCTTGAAGTCGGAGTTGCCATAGTACCAAGCAACTGCGTTTATCTGATAACTTCCCGAATATTCGTAATCTTCAGTGCTTTTGTGCCCCCCTCTTGCTGCGTATTCCCACTCTGCTTCTGTTGGTAATCTGTACCCTTCAACCTCTGTAATATCTGTTGTCTTTTTTCCTGTATCTGTTAAAAGGTTCCCTTCCTTATCGTATGCTTTTGACAATCCTTCCTTTTCGCTCAACCAGTTGCAGTATGCAATAGCATCATACCAACTCACATTGATTACAGGTCTTTCTGCTCTTCCCCATCCTACGTCACTTGGTTTTGTTTTTCCTGTTTCTTCACAAAAAGTATCATATTCATCAAAGGTTACTTCATATTTTCCAATATAATAGTCATATGTTAATTTAATAGTGTGCTCTTTCTTAAAAGTTCCACTTTTCACTAACACCAACTCTGTTTTTGTTTGAGTTAATAAATTCTCTACAATAGAATTTAAAAGAATTTGATTTGATTCTTTTTTTCCAACATCATTAACATCAGTGATTTTATCAACATTAATAAACTTAATTTCTTTCATAAGGTCCGGAACCACTTCCAATTCTATTTCACTTAGCAAGTTGACAGGAATATAATCATCTTTAATGATACCCTGTATAATTCCCTCGTCTTTCATTTCTATTCTCGTTAAGACATTCCCGAAACCTTCAAAGGATATGGCTGCCATGTTTTCAAAGGGCAGTTTGACTTCTCCGTAGGAAGTTTGGATGTTGATGATTGAATCTACCGGGGTTGCATAAAAGGTATCCCCATTTCGGAGAGAAATCACAATTGTGTAATCTGTTGCTTGCTGGTTTTCGTTTAAAAACTTAATGTTGTTGATCTTTGCCTTTCTTATCTGCATTAGCGAACCATAGACATTCAGTTCAATAATGTCATTAGTTATAAACCCCCTGAAGGTTTCACCGAATATGGTATTTAAAATGGTATTCCCCTTTCCGGGTTCGGGAAATTGTATACTTTTTATGAATTTAGTTCCAAAACTGAGTTCGCCATAATCGGTAACTAGATCTAATCGTTCCGTAGCAATCCCGCAAGGAATGGTGTCCCCATTAAGCATTTTGACATTCGCTTTTATTTGTGATAAAAGTGTCATTGAAATGCCTATTAAAAATATAAAAAATACAATTCTTTTCATTTTAAATCTCCTTTTATAGAATCAGTTTGTACTAAATAAAAGTTTCAAGCATTATTCCCCAAAATTCGAGGTTGTCCTAGGTATACAAATTCCTTTTGATAAGCTGTTTGTGTATGGATTCAAATTCTGTCCAGAATCTTCATCGGGTTCTAGCGATACGGAAGCCATTAAATTCATAGTTGTTTTTAGGATAACTGAAAGCTTGGGTAACAACTTGGCGATTAGTAACCCAACATTCCTCTAAACGTTTTTGACTTCGCCAACTCCCCCCACGTTTGACACGAAAAGAGCCATATTCAGGCCCAATGGGATTAATCTGAGTCGTACTAGGGTAATTTCCGAACCAGTCATAACACCATTCCCATACGTTTCCGCTCATATCAAAGAAACCCAATTCATTGGGTTTCTTTTGTCCTACTTTTTGAGTCATACTGTATGAATTATCTTCGTACCAAGCCACTTCATTTATATCGTTGCTTCCGGCGTATATGTAATCTTCCTTTTTTTTGTGTCCGCCTTTAGCGGCATATTCCCATTCTGCTTCTGTCGGAAGTCTGTATCCTTCCACTTCTGTGATATCTATTGTTCTGTTGCCATCTTTATCTAATAGATAACCATTACTGTCGTAAGCTTTTTGTAAGCCTTCTTTATCGCTAAGCCAATTGCAATATTCTATTGCATCATACCAGTTAACGTTTATAACAGGTCTTTCACCGCTACCCCAGCCTTCGTTATCAGGTTTGTTTTTTCCAGCCGCTTCGCAGTATGCATCGTATTCGTTAAACGTGATTTCGTATTTTCCAATGTAGTAATCATATGTCAACTTTACTGTGTGAACAGGTCTTGCCCAACTATATTTGTTTTCACTTTCATCTCCCATTTGAAATTCTCCTGTCTTTACCAAGACTTGTTCGGGGACATTTGCGCTAGGTTGGTATTCTGCGCTATATAATGTGAATGTTTGTGTTTCTCTTTTTCCAGCTTCTATTTTGATGCTCTCGTTTATATCTTCATAGCTTTCTTTTTTTATTTTTAGTATATAACTCAT
>CAZVLC010000199.1:0-3226 GCA_964627885.1 uncultured Peptococcaceae bacterium | reverse complement strand
TTGGTCTTGGTATTATTGGGCACCCTGTTTGTAGGTTGTAACAAAGGAAATTCAGGGGATAATGGCGACGCCGATTCCGATCAAAAAACGTACACTTGGAAACTTGCCCATGAAGAAACTCCCGGCAGTCCGGAAGATGTTTATGCAGTGAAATGGAAAGAAGTCATCGAAGCAAAATCTGAAGGCCGGATTAAAGTGCAAATTTTCCCGGTTGGTACACTCGGAGACGGGTCGAACTTAGTTGAATTGCTTCAGACTGGTGGGGTTGAATTTGCTCTGAACTGTCCCGGGGCCACCTCAACAATTGTTCCGGAAGCGAACATTTTTAGTGTTCACTTCTTATTACCCGGTGATATCAATGATTGTAATACAGTGTTAAATGAAGCTAAGGCGATTAATGAATATATTAACGGTGCTTATTACGATCAAAACATGGTAGTACTTGATTGGTTTTCTGAAGGGTACAACTATTGGACCGCGAACAAAGCAATTAGAACGCCGGCCGATATGAAGGGTTTCAAGATCAGAACAATGGCTTCCCCGATGATCGCGACCATGTATGAAGCCTATGGTGCTAATCCGACCCCCGTACCTTATACGGAAGTATACAGCAGTTTGCAATTAGGCATGATTGATGGGCAGGTTAATCCGGTAATGGCCGTTGAGGAAATGAAGTTCAATGAAGTACAGAGTCATATCATGGTCTCCAAGCAAGATGTGTTCGTAGCTACTTTCTGTTCAAACAAAGACTATTGGGAAGCCTTGCCCGAAGATATTCGTCAATTAGTTGAAGAATCCGTAGAAGAAACTAATGAATATATTCAAGAGGCGTGCATCCAAATCGACCGTGACGCTTTACAAAAACTGGTTGATGGTGACATGAAAGTTATCGAATTAACAGAGGCAGAAAGAGAAGCCTTTAAAGAAAAGAGTATTCCGGCTCGTGAGAAGTATTATGAATTAGGTGGACCGAATGCCAAGATGATCCTCGAACAATTAGTGAAAGATGTAGAGGAAATAGCAGGTAAGTAATTTGGTTTTTGCAGTGGGGGAGTGGAGACATCCATCCCCCCACCCCCTACAATACCTTTAACGCTGCCTCTATGAATAATTTTTTCTGAAAGTGAGGAAACGAGGATGCTCTATACAGCAAGACCCCGGCAATCAAGTGCTGGTGAGGCCATCGGCATTATTCTCCTTGATGCCACTGCTCCGATTATCCCCGGGGATGTGGCTAATGCAACGACCTATAACTTCCCGGTTCGTTTCCAGCTAGTACCCGGTCTTACCTCAGAACGGATTTTTAAGCATGATCTAACACTCGTAGATTCAGTGATCGAAGCAGGAATGGCTTTAAAGAGCTACGGGGTACGTGCGATTACGGGTGACTGCGGCTTTTTGGCATTATACCAGACTGAGATGGCTCGCCGATTGGAACTCCCGGTTTTTATGTCGAGTCTGCTCCAGGTTCCTTTCATGTTGCGTCTGATTCCCGATTTCCACAAAGTCGGTATCATTACCGCTAACTCACAGTCTCTTGATGAAGCTGTACTGACCCCCTGTGGGGCAAACGTTCCTGAACGGATTGTTATTCGTGGGCTGGAAGACTGCCCTAATTTTGCCGGAACCTTTATCGAGGAGAACGGCATCTTGGATACAGAGAAGGTTGAAGCAGAAGTTGTTTCTATGGCTACAGCTCTGGTGAGGGATGTGCCGGAAGTGAAGATGCTCCTCCTGGAGTGTAGTGACTTAGCTCCTTACGGTCAAGCTATACAGCAAGTAACAGGGCTGCCTGTTTTTGATTTCGTGACGATGATTAATTACGTTTTTTCGGCTGTGGTTAAGCAGGGTTTTTCAGGATATATGTAAGCAATCGTTGTTGATCGTTGTTGATAGCAATGAAATGAGATCTTTGGAAAAAGGGGAGACAAAAGATGCGAGAAGATTTTTATGGCTGGAGAGCTAAACTTGGTTTGGTCTATCCTTCCCCCGGGTGGGTAATGGAACCGGAATTCTATGCAATGTCCCCGAAAGGGGTAATAACTTTAACCACACGAGTGTCTTTCAATACGGCTACGGTAGAAGGTTTACAGCAGGTTGGACCGCTTTCCGTGGAAGCGGCACGCTTATTGGCGGATGTACCGGTAGATGCACTTGTTTTAGGTTGCACCAGCGGCAGTTTTGTTAATGGAGCAGCGTATAACAGGGATTTAGTGACTAAAATGCAAGAGGCTACCGGGGGAATACCTTGTACGACTACGGCCGGTGCGGTAGTGGAGGCCCTTCGCAATTTTGGGGTGAATAAAGTGGCGATCGCCACACCCTATGTGAATGAGGTTAATGAAAAAGCACAGGCGTTTTTCGCGGAAGAGGGAATTGAGGTTCTAAATATTCAAGGACTGGGTTATTCCGATGAACCGGATATTGACGGAACAAGCCTTGATCGGGTTTATCGGTTTGGCAAAAAGGTGGATACCAAAGATGCGCAGGCGTTACTTTTACTCTGCACAGGGTTACGGACCGTTCCGGTGCTGGATGCCCTGGAAACCGATTTAGGCAAGCCGGTTATCTCGGCGATTCAGGCTAGCTTCTGGCATACGTTAAGACTGGCCGGCGTGCGGGAAGAGATTGATGGTTTCGGCAGCCTGTTGAAAAGGTAAGGTAAGCAAGACGAAGCAAGATTGATCATAAGAAGATAGCAACAGAAGATAGCAACGGAAGTGGGGAAAATGATGCCGGGTGGACAAGTTGTAGTTTCTGTGTTCAGGTACGAGACTGCCCAAAATAGGGAACCATATTATCAAACTTATACTGTTCCGGTAAGGCAGGAGTCTACTTTACAAGCGATCCTGGAATATATTTATGAAAATTGTGATCATACCTTAGCATTTAGGAAAGGCAAATGTTATCAGGGCATCTGCGGAAGATGTCTGGTTAAATTAAACGGAAAGCCGGTCAGAGCATGCAGTACACGGCTAAGTGCCGGCGAAACGGTGCAAGTTGACCCTGTTAATAAAGAAAAAGTGCTGAAGGATTTAGTAACGATACTATAACGAGGCGAAAGGATGTCTCCTACTTCTACAAGTGGCGGGTAACACTTTCGTTGTCCAACAGACGGCGAGCATATCTCCCGCCTCGTTGAAACGCGCAGAGGTAAGAAAAATTTTCTACAATCGAAAAATTTTCTACTGAGTCGTTATAACACTTGCTATTTCAAATTTGATTA
>CAZVLC010000198.1:0-3227 GCA_964627885.1 uncultured Peptococcaceae bacterium | reverse complement strand
GAGGAAAATTGCATAATTGATTTTCACAAGGTCAAATATACTAAATTAAACTAGTATTCTTTGGGTATAAAAGAGTATAATTATATAAATTACAGAAGTTAAGTAAAAAAAGAGAACATAGGGGGCAGGATTATGGGTTTAATAAAAGCAGGAATTGGAGCAGGAGGGGGTACATTAGCTGACCAGTGGAAAGAGTTTTTCTATTGCGAATCTATGGCTAAGGAAGTTATGGTAGTTAAGGGGGAAAAACGTATAGGAAAACGTTCCTCAAATACTAAGGGAAGTGATAATATAATCTCCAATGGCTCAGGGATAGTGGTTTCCGATGGCCAGTGTATGATAATAGTGGAGCAAGGTAAGATAGTGGAAGTCTGCGGAGAACCGGGGGAATTTACCTATGATACTTCTTCTGAACCTAGTATATTTACCGGAGGCTTGGGGGAGGGAATTAAAAAGACCTTTAAAACCATTGGCAAAAGGTTTACCTTTGGCGGAGATACCGGGAAGGATCAGAGGGTATATTACTTCAACACAAAGGAATTAGTGGATAATAAGTTTGGTACTCCAAACCCAATACCCTTTAGGGTAGTAGATAAAAATATAGGTTTAGATATAGATGTGGCAGTTAGATGTTCCGGGATTTATTCCTATAAGATTGAGGACCCGATCTTATTTTACACTAATGTAAGTGGTAATGTGGAGTCAGCTTATACCAGAGATGAAATAGACAGTCAATTAAAAACTGAATTTATCTCTGCCCTTCAGCCTACCTTTGCTGAAATATCAAAACTGGGGGTCAGACCTAGTGCATTGCCCGGCTATGCAGAAGAACTCTCTAAGGCAATGAATGAGACCCTTTCTAATAAGTGGGGGGAGATTAGGGGACTTAAGGTAGTATCCATCGGTCTTAATCCTATCACCTTACCGGAAGAAGATGCAGAGCTAATAAAGCAGGCCCAAAGAGCTGCTATATTACGAGATCCCACTATGGCAGGAGCCACATTGACAGCGGCACAAGCAGATGCCTTAAGGGGAGCTGCAGCTAATGAAGGCGGTGCCATGATGGGCTTTATGGGAATGGGAATGGCCCAGCAGACCGGGGGTATGAATGCACAAGACCTATATAGAATGGGGGAAGAACAGAAAAAACAAGAAAGCAAGGACCAAGGTTCCCCTAAAAAAGCTGAGGATAGTTGGACCTGCGGCTGCGGAACAGAGAATACAGGGAAATTTTGTATGAATTGCGGTAAGGAAAAACCAGTATCAGAAGAATGGACCTGTGGTTGCGGAGCCAAAAATAAAGGGAAGTTTTGCGGTGAATGTGGTAAGCCAAAACCCCAAGGATTAAAGTGTAAGAATTGTGGATGGGAATCTAAGAATGTAAAAAACCCGGCAAAGTTTTGTCCGGAGTGCGGCAACAAGTTTTAGACTAAATTAAAAGGGGGAAGAAAATTGGCAGTATTACAAGAATACAAATGCCCTTCTTGCGGTGGGGCTATAGGATTTGACAGCAGTATTCAAAAGATGAAGTGTCCCTATTGTGATACGGAATTTGAAATGGAAACCCTTCTAGCTCTGGATGAAGAGCTAAGAAATGAATTGCCTGATAATTTAGAATGGGATTCAAAAGCTGGGAAGGAGTGGGCTGAAGGAGAAACTGACGGTATGGTGGTTTATGGATGTAAATCCTGCGGCGGGGAAATCGTGGGGGATGAAAATACTGCTGCCACTGCCTGTCCATTTTGTGATAATCCGGTAGTAATTATGGGCCAATTTAAAGGGGACCTTAAACCTGACTATGTAATACCCTTTAAATTAGAAAAAAAGATGGCTAGGGAATCCTTTTTTAAACATTTAAAGGGTAAAAGGTTACTTCCAAAGGTCTTTAAAGATGAAAATCATATAGATGAAGTAAAGGGATTATATGTGCCCTTTTGGTTATTTGATGCAGATGCAGATGCCAGTTTAAGATACAGGGGTACTAAGGTGATGGCATGGAGCGACAAGAACTATAATTATACAAAAACCAGCTTTTACTCTATTATTCGAGAAGGGGATATAGGATTTCAAAAGGTACCGGTGGATGGTTCCTCAAAGATGGATGATGCTCTTATGGAATCTATTGAACCCTTTAGCTTTAGTGAGGCTGTGGATTTCCAAACAGCATATTTGGCAGGTTATTTAGCAGATAAATATGATGTAACAGAGACAGAGAGTATAGAGAGGGCTAATCAAAGAATTAAAAGAAGTACCGAGGATGCATTTCGAGCTACTGTAAGAGGATTTGCCACTGTTACTCCAGAACACTCCAGTATTCAGTTGAAAAATGGTCAGGCAAAGTATGCCCTTTATCCGGTATGGGTGTTAAATACCACTTGGAAGGGTAAAAAATACACCTTTGCCATGAATGGTCAAACAGGGAAGTTCGTAGGAAACCTGCCAATAGATTGGGGAGCCTATTGGAAGTGGTTTGGACTTTTTACCCTAATATTCAGTCCAATAATATATTTTATTGCCAAGGCAATAGTATAGGAGGATAGAATTTATGAAAAATAAGAATTATATAAAAGCATTTCTGTTCTCATTTATACTCTTAATGATACTCCCTGGTACTATTTTTGCAGATACTATACCGGAAGAAAGACAGTTACCAAGGTTAGTAGATAATGCAGGTTTATTGACTGATGAAGAATTTGATAATTTATTAAGTAAACTAGATGAGGTCAGCGAAAGACAAGGCTTTGATATTGGAATAGTTACAATTGATACATTAGGAGGGCAATCTCCTACAGAATTTGCCGATGATTTTTATGATTATAATGGCTATGGTATGGGGGAAGGCTATGATGGGATTCTTCTGCTATTAAGCATGGAAGATCGGGATTGGGCTATATCCACCCATGGCCTGGGTATAATTGCCTTTACTGACGGCGGTCAAAGCTATATGATGGATTTTGTATTAGACCATTTAAGTGATGGAGACTATTACAATGGTTTTAACATCTTTATAGATTTTAGTGACGATTATATCACCCGGGCTAGGGAGGAAAAGCCCTATGATAATAATAATCTACCTAAAGAACCCCTTTCTCCTATATGGATTCCCATTTCAATTGGCGGAGGAGCTCTTATAGCCCTTATTATTACAAGTATAATGAGGGGTCAATTAAAATCCGTAAGAATGGAAAGGGCTGCTAGCGGATATGTAAGGGAAAATAGTATGAACT
>CAZVLC010000197.1:0-3230 GCA_964627885.1 uncultured Peptococcaceae bacterium | reverse complement strand
CCGCAGAATCCTCTGACCAGGCAAGAAGCGGCGGCGATTCTAATGAAGATTTTGCTACCAATAAATGTAAGGCAATTAAACTTGCAATCTCCATGTTCGCTTTGTATCAAAAACTTACAACCTCACCAGGCGAAGGTCATAAGATAATGGGCCCATATTAGTGAATTTAAATTGAAACACATAAAACTAAATTTTTGTTTTACCCAACACTAAGTAAGCCTGTCTAGCCACGATAGTGGTATAACTGCCTGTGTTTAAATTTTTACTTGAAAAAACTTATAGCAGTGCTATAATATAGTTAACCAATTGGTTAAGTTGACTAAAAGGCTAAGTCGGGTGGCGATGCAGGGTTTGAAGATAAGTTATGAAAAACCATTAAAGAAATACTTTATCAATTTTGCTTTAATGAATAAGAAATTAGGAAAAGATTTAACTAGAATGATTAAAAAGCGATACGATCAATTAAAGGCTGCACCTAATTTTAGCATATATCTTAGTACTGGGCTTGGAAAACCTCATTCATTGCACGAAAATCTAAAAGGTTGTTATGGGATTAGTATTACTGGTAACGTTAGGCTTGTTGTCAAGCCGGATGTGGAAAGTTTGGATCCTGATGCTCTTAAAAGGTGTGATTCAGTTATCATCGAGGGGGTGATGAATTATCATGGCGAAAAAAATGAATGGCTTATCCCGTGAATTTATTATTCACCCAGGAGAAACTTTAAAAGAAATTCTTGAAGATCGTGGTATGAGCCAAAGAGAATTAGCCATAAGAACTGATGTGACAGAAGCGCATATCAGCAGTGTGGTTAACTGTCAAAAAGCGATATCAGTTGCCTTTGCCAAAAAATTGGAATATGCGTTAGGCATTGATGCTGGCTTTTGGATTAATCTGCAGGCTAATTACGATAAAGAACTGGCGGACTTTGAAGAGCTCAACGAAATTTCAGACGAGGAGCTTGAGATTCTTAAAAGGCTAAATAGTATTGTAGCCCATCTTAAGCAAATGGGATTTTTAGAACAGGAAGCATACGGACCAATGCTTGTCACGCAATTAAGGAAATTTTTAAATGTAAGCAGCTTAATTCTTATACCACAAGTTTCCCAAACAGGTGCCTATCGTTTAGCCACAGCTACCAACGTGGATCCATATATTTTATTTACATGGTTGAGGATGTGCGATTTGATAGTAAAAAACTTGGAAATTGAACGAGAATTAGATATTGATAAGTTAAAAGCTAAAATTCCTCTGATAAAAGATCTGATGTTTGAAGATGTGGCTATTATTCAACCTCGACTAAAAGATTACTTGGCTCAGTGTGGAATTAAATTTTCTATTGTCAAACAGTTTAGGGGGGCTCCCGTTCAAGGTGTGATTAAAAAGAACGATGATGGCACCTTAAATTTGCTTATGACTACTAGACGTAAATTTGCAGATATCTTTTGGTTCACACTTTTTCATGAAATTGGGCATATCGTAAATGGGGATATTGAGGATAAATTGATTGACTACGATTTCGCAAAGGGTGAGTCTGAGGATAGGGCAGATCAATTTGCTGCTAACACTTTAATTGATGCCACGGAATATGATAGTTATGTGAGAAAAAGGGATTTTTCTTTGCCTAGCATGAAAAAGTTTTGTGCAGCTCAGGGTATTCCCCTCTTTATCCTAATAGGTAGGCTTCAACGAGATAAGCATCTTAAATATCACGAACATTCAACTGAAAAGGTGAGGTATGAGTGAGGTGAGTCGTGAACTCTATTCTGATGCACATATACTATTACCGAGCATACTCCGGTGACCTACGGGCCCGGGGTTTTTATTTTGTGCTTAGAATATATAAGAAAGCAGGTACTTTATGATATAATACGTGGTATTAACGCTACAAGGAGGAGAATCAGATGAAAAGTAAGGAATTTACCACGTACAGACTAATTAAGAGTGAAGACTTAAACCATCATGGCACCCTGTTTGCGGGGCGTTGTGCCGAATGGTTTGTGGAAGCCGGATTTATCGCGGCGGCAGATATGACCTCGCCGGACAATACGGTTTGTTTGAAAATCCACGGGATGACATTTACGAAACCCGTTCACCGCGGGGATACCATCAAATTTAGCAGTAAAGTGATCTGGCTGGGAAGGACGAGGCTCATTTCCTATGTGAAGGTCACGACGAAGGATGATGAGTTTCTGGTGGATGGGTTCATGACTTTCGTCCACGTGGATGAGCAGGGCCATTCAATGCCGCATGGGCTTGGTCAGATTGAGCCGGAAACAGAGGAAGACAAAAAGAATTTTGTCTTGGCACAGCATTTGAAGTAGCTTCAAGGCAAATTGTTAGGTTTAAACAGCGTGCTGCAATTAACCATGCCGCTGCCCTGGGTGTTGCCATCGGACGTACCTACTTTGGTACAGCTTTGGCGCAGTTTTTCCTTAATCTCCTGGGGAGTAAGCGCCGGATTTGCTTCAAGGAGCTGGGCAATGACTCCGGCGCAGATGGGGGTAGCCATGGAGGTGCCGGAAAAGCTCAGGTACCAGTCGTCAATCGGCTTATTGCCGGGAATTTTGTCCAGGTAGGAGCCTTTGGCCCGTGCCGATACAATATTACTGCCCGGGAACAAAAAGTCAGGCTTGGTTAATCCGTCAATGGTGGGCCCGCGGCTGGAGTAATCCGCCACGGCATCATCGGTACTGCCGATGGTGTTTTGATCATCAAAAGCACCCACGGTAATAAAGGTGGGGTGGATACCGGGAGAGTTGATGGTTTGCGGATCGGGGCCGTCATTACCGGCGGCGGTGCAGACTACCAGTCCGCTTTCCCAGGCTTTTTCCAGCGCCTGGCAGAGCGGGTCTTCCCGATAAGAGACGGTGGCTTTGTAACCGAAAGAAAGGGTTACTATTTTAATTTTGTACTTCTGACGATTGGCGAGGAGCCATTCGAGGCCTTTTATAGCGGTAGAGGCCTTCCCCATTCCCATTTTGTTCAGGATTTTCACGGCAACAATTCCGGCGTCATAGGCGGGGCCGCAGTATTTTCCCGCAGACGAATAGCCGTTACCGGCCGCCGCTCCGGCGCAATGGGTGCCATGCCCGTTGTCGTCGTATGGGGCGGTTTTGTTTTTGACAAAGTCCCGGAAGGCTAGTAGGCGTTTGCGCGGCAACAGAAAGTCGGGGTGAGGATATATTCCCGTATCCATGATGGCGATGGTGACATCTTTACCGCTGTATTT
>CAZVLC010000196.1:0-3231 GCA_964627885.1 uncultured Peptococcaceae bacterium | reverse complement strand
ATGCTGCACTTGCTGGAAGCATTTGTAGAGTTAATGGTGGTGAACAATATTAAAATGTTACAGTCTCATCATTCGGTCCTGTTTGCTCCGAAGTGAAAGTACTGTTATAACTTGCGCAGTGATACGTTTTGCCTACATTACCAATGAAACTTTAAATGTTTTGAATTTCAGAATATATTAATGCAGCCAGCACACCAGCACTTTTTCCACCTGATTCAAAAGGTATAGGTATAACACCAAGGGATAAATGTTCTCCTTCCTTTCGTCCATATGCGACGTACGTTACAATCAATGTGTCACCGTCACTGAGTACGGTATAGCCGTGCCTTGCTTTGTCTGATGTCCCGGTTTTGGCATAGAAGTGTTTGTTATTAGGTAATAAGGTTCTAAGTGCCATTCCTGTACCCTCGTTTTGCATAGAATATCTTAGTGCATTGGTGATCTTATCGCTGTTTTCTTGGCTATATATTTGTAATTTTTTATGGTTGATTGCTTCTTTTTCTCCTGAGAGTGTGTTGTAAGCAGACGAAAATACGGCTAGTTGAATATATTTACCACCATTGAACAACGTTTGATATGCTTGAGCAACATCATAAATAGTCATGTTTCGGCTTCCTAATGGATAATTAAGTTCAAGTTCAATATTTTTCTGTGGATTGTGCAGATCTAAGAAGATATCATTTGATATACCCATTGTTACAAATTGTTTTTCTACACTTTTAAACATTGATATTGGATCCGCAATCTCACGGATATTTACCATTGGAGCATTTAAAGATTTTCCTAATATTTCATTGATTCCAACATATTTATTTGAATAATACCCACTTGAATTATTAGGTGTTTTCTTTCCCTTTATTGGGCCATCAAAGAGTTTAACATCTTCAAATATAAAACCACTTTCTAAAAGTTCTAGCAATAGAAATGGCTTTATTATACTTCCAATAGGATTCCCATTGTTAAATTGGGTCAAGTCAGTTACACCTTCACCACCATAATGACCGATAATGTTACCGGTTTTTATATCAATAACTAATGCAGCAGAATACAAGTTACAACCTTCAATATTTTTTATTTTAAAGAATTTAGATTCGAATTTTTTTACGGCATTTCCAATATTTTGTTGGTTGGAATTGGTGATATTAGTTTCATATGAATGTAAAACTGTATTCGATGCTTTCATATGTTTAGAAAAAAACTGATTTGTTGTTGCATTACATTTGTTACCGAACTTTTCATTTATAAAACGTAATCTCAGACCGTGGAGACTGTTAAATTCATTTTTTGAAATCAAACCATGTTCGTGCCATGATTTTGCCCGATTCAGTAATGTTTCTCTAATTAATTCTTCATATCCAGCAGCATCTTTGTAACTAATAATAGTGCCATTTATGGTCTTAAATGTAGAACTTCTTTTAAGTGTTGTCACCAAATACATCATCTCAAGCGGATTGATTTCTGTTATTGACATGCCAAAAGTGTATAAGCTAGCTTGGCTCAATCCACTTTGATTAATTCCACCATTCATACTTACTTCGTTTAGATAAGCAGTCACAATATCATTGTTCGTATTCTGAGTCGATAACTGATATGATGCCAAACTCTCTGCTATTTTACGCTGAACATCTTTTGAAAAAACATTAGCAGAATTTTTAATCAATTGCATATTAATATTACTTCCTCCTCCACCGGTGCGAAATCTGTATAAAGCTGCAAGTGATAAACCATGCCAGTTTGAGATATTGGGTAAGAATCCCTTTTGTCGAGTAAAATATCTATCCTCCTGTGCATAAAGGCATTTGAGAAAGAATTCGGGTATTTGTTCGTATGAAACAGGTATACAACCATTTCCATCAGTATGTTCAATATACAATGGAGTTGCATCCGGGGCAAACACTGATTGAACATAGTTGTCATCGTTAACAATGAATTTTTTTGGATAAAAGCTAAACAACACAAGCACACAAAATATAAATCCAATCATTGGAATTGAAGCTTTACCTACAGCTTTTAAAGTCGTTAATAAATATCTTTTGATTATATTATCTGATACAACTTGTGGTTCCAGTTTATTATACTTTACCCTAATAATTGAGAAACCTAAACCAATGAAATATAATAGAGTATGAACAATAAGGTAAGATAAAAATACCAATAATGCAATGAAGGCAACTGCGAAAAAGAGCTTAACTTTAAAGATAGCGAACAATATAAATATAATTGCGACTGAAAGTATGATTTTTTCATTCGTTTTTTTACCAATTACTTTTTCATTTTCACACAGGTTATTGGGGCTTTCTGCCAACATTACTACGCCTAAATAATTGAATCCAGTTGATAGGAATTTTTTTAGTACAAAGTAGGAAATAGTTGAAAATAATATCAATATTGTTACAACAGCAATATTGTTTTGCAAGAATTGTGTGCCAAGATGGAATGGTAAATAGAGTACAAGTCCAAGCAAATAAGTAATTAATATTACACGCTTGGGGGAATAGATGATACTTTTCTCATTCTTGTTTAAGTGTATGTATGAAGGTAAATTCTCTGTATATTTAACGTTCTTCAATTGATGAACATGCGCGATTGCAAAAAAATAAATAATTGCGGATAGCTTTGAAAGAGCTAAATATGAAAAGTGAGCAAGACCTGATACAAATGGAATTTTTTGACTAAAAAAAAGAATCTCAATGAATATAAAGAGTATTGAAGTAATAAATCCAAAATATAAGACATCGCTCTCAGAATAAATATTTCCATAACTGCTGTTTATGTAAGACATAAACGTGCGAATACTCCGATATATGATATAAAATGTAACAAACATAACGGCTGGTGAAACAACCACTAAAAGAATGTGTTGCCAGGCCATTGGATCTTGTAACTCACGATCGATCGTAAATACACCACGAAATGCAATGAAGAATGAAGTTAGGTCGCCTGAAACGATGTAAGCGAAAAAAGCCAAACCGAATTTGTTGAAAAGAATACCTAATATCGATAGAGTCACAATAAAAGCTATCGTAACAGCATATTCTCCTAAATCAACAAATGTACTTGGTAATCTGGAAGTTGTTTTTCTCCAGATGAAGTTCGTGAAATCCTTTAGCAGATATTTGCACATTACGAAGAGGAATGTGCAGAAACTGATCACAGCAAGTAGTATTATGATCATTAAAAGCTCCTCTGCCACCGTTCCATCGATCAACACACCATCCACGTCTGTGGCTT
>CAZVLC010000195.1:0-3251 GCA_964627885.1 uncultured Peptococcaceae bacterium | reverse complement strand
CTTTACATCTGCAAGCAAAAGATCGTCAAAACCTGGGGAGATATGTATGATGATTTTTATACCGCACCGGTACCCCTTGATTTGCGGGATAGATAAAAAGAGAGTCTTGCTTTTTCAAAAACCAAGTGCCATAATATGCATAGAAAAAGAAAAAGGAGTTATTAAGGTATGATTTAATAACTCCCGTGAAATAATAGTAGCATGGGGGTGTTTATGGTGGCTTTGGTAACGGAAGAACAAATAATTAAGGTTTTACAGCAATATAATCCGTGGTGGCGTCGCCCTGCGCAAATTAAGGACGAGGTAAAGCCGCAAAAGAGATTTGTGTATTATGAAGCAATGCGGATAATGCAACATAAAACAATTCGGCGGTTTACGGTATTATCCGGCGCAAGGCGTGTTGGTAAAACTACAATAATGTTTCAGATGATTGATGCACTTTTGGAAAAAGGTGTTTCAGCAAGGAACATTCTTTATGTTTCCTTTGATAACCCGATTGTAAAGTTGGTCAACGTGGAAGAAGTGTTGACGATTTATGACAATCTTTATCCCACGGAAGGGACGTTGTATCTGTTTTTTGATGAAATTCAGTATACGAATAACTGGGAACTGTGGATGAAAGTTTTGTATGATTCCCGAAAGAATGTGAGGCTTACGGCTACCGGGTCGGCCAGTCCTGTATTGGAAAAGAGGGCTGCCGATAGTGGAACGGGGCGCTGGACTGTCCTGAAAGTTCCCACAATGTCTTTTTTTGAGTATTGTGCACTATTACAGCTTGAAAGACCTGTTTTGCCTGATGGACTACGCTTAACGCAACTTGTGCAAATGAGCAAAGGTGACCTGACGGATTTAATCAATAAATTCACATCGTTACAGCAGCATTTCAATCGGTATATTACGATCGGAGGATTTCCTGAGCTCGTTTTATCTGATGATGATTTGTATGCACAGCAAATGCTTCGCGAAGACGTTGTAGATAAGGTAATCAAGCGAGATGTTTTGACCTTGTTCAATGTCCGCAATCCTCTTTTGATGGAAAAACTGTTTTTGTATATTTGCCTGACAAGCTCGGATATTTTTAATGCAACAACCGCTTCCAAAGAGCTTGATAGTACCAGTGTATTTACTATTGAAACTTATCTAAGTGCACTTGAAAAATCGAATCTGATTTACCGTTCAAATCCTCTGGATGTAGGTAAAAAAGGCGCTCTAAAAGGCAGACCGAAAATCTATGTTTCGGATGCGGCGATCCGTAACGCCGTATTGATGATTGACGATGTGCTTACTAATGAAGTTGAAATGGGAATTATGGTGGAAACTTGTGTTTACAAGCATCTTGTCAGTTTTTATCAGGGAAGTACTGCCCGTATCGGTTATTTCCGCAAAGCCAAGAATAATCAAAAGGAAGTGGATGTAGTAATTGAATTGCCGAGGGAGAAAATCTTGTGTGAAGTAAAATACCGCAATAATTCATTTATCTCCGAAGCGGACGCAATCGTGGAATTGACCAAAAGAGACGATAATCAAGTAAGCAATGCTTTCATCGTGACCAAAAAAATTACGGACTTCGGGATTTCCGGACATGATACGAAGGTACCAATTTTTAAAATCCCTGCCGTAGTATTCCTGTATTTGCTCGGAAAATCCGAAAGTGAAGGTAAAAAAGGCCAATTGTAATAGCTCTATACTTTTCCAATTATTTCAGTTAAAATAAAAGTAGTGTGAATACCGAAAGGAGGTAATAGTATTGGCGTTGGGATTGCGATTGCGGAAAATTGGCAGCTTAAGCTTATTAGTTTTGGTGCTCTTGCTTTTTTTAGTACCAGGGTACGCAGCAGCCAGTGTACGAAATGCTTCTGTGGCTTTAAGTGCGGATAGAACGGGGGAAGTGGCTCAATATACGATTGGGTTTTATGTGAGCGGAGCGGGCGCATTAACTGGCGGAAGGGACGAAATTACTATTAATTTTCCGGAGGGAACAGATATTTCGGAAGATCTGGCGGATGAGCTTACTGTTAACACAATTCTTGTTAATGGGTACAGTTTAGATGAACGTGACGTGTATGTAAGTGACAACCGTTTGATTATTACCTTGCCTAAAGAGGCCGATGTCCGGAGCTATGGATATGTGGGAGTAATAATTAGTGAAGCAGCGGGGATTGAATTGCCGCGTAAAGCAGGTACTTATTCTCTGAAAATCGAAACAACGCGGGACAGCAGTGCAAGTACGAACAGTTTTACAATTGACGGCAGCAGTATTTCCAGTTTGGATTTGACGGTTTCCCCAGCGGCAGTTGATGAATATGCTGCTTTTGAATTCACTTTTAAGACAAGCTCTCAGGGAGCTTTAGAACCGGAAGAGGATTATCTTTACATTGAGTTTCCGGATGAGGTAGTTCTTCCCCGGTCGATTGTTGGTGGGGATATCAAGATTAACGGAGAAAAAGTTGCTTCCGGTGGGGTCGAGATTGACGAAGAAACCAATACTGTGGAGATCGCCATTCCGCGTGGGGCGGAGATTGGCGGGCGTGATACGGTGGAGGTAATGATTGATAGTCGTGCGGGGATCAGAAATCCCAGAAAGGCCGGTACATATAAGCTTTATGTCTACACTTCGGCAGACTCGGAAAGTGAGGACGAAAATTATACCGTTGGGCTTTCCATTCTTTCCCCGGTAGTATTTATCAGCCCAAGTGCGGCAGATGAAAGAAGCCAGTATACCATCGGTTTTACAACAAGTGCTAATGGTGCTTTAGAGGCTGGCAAAGACACGCTCACTTTATATTTCCCGGATGATACTACTATTCCGGCTAGTATTAATACTTCCTATGTAACCGTCAATGGGACGAAGGCGAAGGCCGTGGAATGCTCACGCAGCAAGGAGACCATTACCGTTACGGTCCCTGCGGGGGTTACCATCGGGGATGATACCTATGTGAGTATTGTCTTTAAGAAGGAGGCCGGGATTAAAAATCCGGAGGAGCCGGGCAATTATCAGCTGGAGGTAAGTACTTCGGTAGACGACAGTAAAGTTAAGTCCAGAAATTATACTGTTTCCGGAACGGCTAAAGATGATGACGAAGACGATGCAGATGTATCTTCCGACAGTGATGCGGAGTTTAGTGCTGAACTTTCCGATAATGGCTTAGGTAAGGCTGTTTCCATTCTGTATACTTATGAAAACGGTATTTTTGGTGATTTAAAAAGAGGGGATAAGTTATATCTGATTTTCGCCGCCGATTTCACTCTTC
>CAZVLC010000194.1:0-3298 GCA_964627885.1 uncultured Peptococcaceae bacterium | reverse complement strand
CCACTACCCGGTGATCCTAAAATAAAGCCATTGGCGTTCTTTAAAGATTTACGGTTAAACATTATTAGATTCCGTGAAACAGCATTTAAGCCATAGTACATTCCGTCCTGTTGCACTAATTCCTGCGAGGTAAAAGGAATAAAAATTGCTGTGCTCTCTGTCGTCAAACAGCGATCCACTTTTAAAGAATTAATTCCTAAGGGAAGAACAGAGTTAAGCCCTTCTTCCTGTTGATAATTCAATGTCCCAATCTGACAAAGATATTTTCTGGCAACCGAATTAATCAACTCAGTATCCCTGTCCAGTACGTCCTTGGAATCAGCTAGATGAACCAAAACAATATTCGTTAAGTATAATTTTTGATTCTTGTTCACAATTTCGTCCAGAAGTGTTTGTGCTTCTTCTAGACTATTCCTTAATTCATAAGGAATAAATGCTTCTAAATAACCACCGCGCAAACTGCGTTTCTGATAATCAATTTTGTTTGCTTCCATTCCGGTAATCTGCCGTTTCACCATTTTTAAGGCAATATGAGGTTCAATCGGTCTTACATTAATCGTCAAGACCATATTTAAGCTGAAATCTGTTAACTCACTTAAAAACATATCGTTAATAAAGGTAGGCAGATCCCTAACAAATATCGCGCGGGCATATTTGTCGCCGATAATCATGTGGTCCCGCTTAAATTCAAAGCTATCCGGTGCGATTAAGTCTTTGGTGCAAAGGCCTTTCTTTTTATGCACGCTTGGTTTATATTCAAATTCACCCTCACGCCCATTCCGGTAAATATCGTGTAAAATTTCCAGACGCTCCTGTATGCTGATGACCTTTCCATAACTGCCCAACCTTCTAATTAGTCCTAACACTTCGATTTCCAGTCTGTTGAAAATACTCTTCGCTTCTTCCAGCGAATTGGAGGATACCGTAATCGTAATATATTTTTCTTTCTGAATATCATTTTTGCCGGCGTTTATTTGGTGCCGCAACATCTCATTATATTCCTGCCTATACTCATCCAAATGATCGCCATTCTCTTTTAATAGGATTTTTTGCTCAAACGTTTCCCGGTTAATAGATTTATTAATAATTGTAATTTGTACAGTGATCTGGGAATTAAAATAGTTTAGGAACTCACAGTATTTAACAAAGATATCTTCTTTATCATCCTGTCTGGCAATTTGATAATTGATATCAAAAAACTTCATGACCTTGGAATATTTCCCCTTCCCCACCTCAAAAATACCATCTTCATAAGCTCTGAGGTAAGCTATAGTTTGCTGGGCTGTTTTTGGTACGACCCTTTTTACTTCATCTTGCTGTTCGACAGTTTTTTCTGCTTTTTTCTTATTGCCTAAAATACCATCAAGAAATTTCAATCTTGTCACCCCCACCCTTTACCTTCGACTTTGAAAATAACTTATGAATAAAGTTTGTGTGATTCTTGGTCTCCCACTCACTTTCCTTCCGATACATGTCCAATAAAACCGCAAACAAATTTTCTACTTTATATTTTCTTTTCTGCGGAGTTAATAACTGAAACCTTAAAATACAAACCAGAAATTGTTCAAAAGGCATCCCATTATAGTTAAAAAAACCAATCAGGAAAAGTGGCCCAGCCGTAAGGATGATTAACCAACTGGCAACTTGGTCTCCAATATAAGGGCGAGCAAATATATATAAAGGAACATTTATCGCTATCGCCAGAATAGAGCAGACTGTTTGACGAACATTTAGACCAAAAAACAACTTTTCTTTATAAGTACGAATTTCTTTCGGTACTCTAACTTCAATCACAGCACTTCTCCCCTTCCGTCTTTATTATAAACCGACAATTGCCTTCGCCCAGCCCCCTGACCTAAATAGCACAAAAAGCAAACTTAATGCAGATAGAAGGTAAGCAACTATACTAACGTCAGCAGTAGCATCATCTGCCGGTGCTATCCAAGCCCTTGCTACGGCCAAATACGTTATACATGCTATCAGGATAACTAAACCTTGCAAGCAAACAGCAAGATAGGATTGAAAAAAGCGAAATGAAATCGACGAAAACTCGTCAGAAACCATTGTCGCAATCGGGATTGGGGCCAGAAAGGTATACATACACAACTCAATAAACCGGCCAACTACAATCGCATAAATCGTCAACCTGATAATAAGCATTATCGCCCAGACAATTATATACTGAATACTATAAAAAACCTTACTAATAAAATCCATCCCATTAAATTCAGCTATTACAGCATCAATATCAATCAATGCTTCAAGTGCTTCAGTACTTTCAAATATGCCAAATACATCTACAATTACTCCAGCAACAATCGAAGATAATAACACCAGAATAGAAAGACAATTTACCATGATAACTTGCGCTACTATAAGCCTAAAAATACACTTAAGAATGTTTTCCCAATTAACAAGTTCAAACATCATCGTTTTATTAAAAAACCCGATCAGAAAAAAGAAACTCAGTAATGTCAATCCAATAGGTAATAAAATGTTATATACCTGAAGGATTACTTCTGATAATTGGTTCAACTGGTCCCCTTCGTCCATTAAAAACGGTAACCTTAATATTAGATCCACAATCCCCACTATGTCATTCTCAAGTCCCGCTATCTGTCTTAATAAATTTTCGACAAATGTTCCTAATGAATCCATCTATTCTCACCGCCTTATGTGCCCAATATCTTATGTCTTGCCCTATCTTAATTGTACTCGAAAACTAGATAAAAATACATAGTTTTTTGGACTGTTGGTAATTTATCGACGAATTATGATAAAAAGGTGGAGCATAAAACACAAAGCTCCACCAAATGTATCCCAGATACCCTAATAACCATCTTTTATTATCGTATACGGGAGCCATTATTATAATGTCACCCAACCTATATAAGCTCATCGAATCCGGACAGAATTACTACATAAACGGTACGAAGAATAACTCATCTGCCGCCATACAGATACCGAAGACCATAAAACCGGCGGCCAACGTCTTCATCCCGGAAACCTTCGAATCCGCATCATCATTCATGAAGCCAAGAGCTACCTGAATCCCGCCAAAGAATGCTACAACCAGCCCGATCTTCGCTGCCCAACTTACAATCCAACTAATAACAGCATCGATTCGGCTCATCCCAAAGGCCATGGGGTCATCCCCTCCGCCTTCGTCAGCCTCTACCTCGGCATACGCCGGACAGGTAACCATGATTATCAACATGACAACTAAGAACATCATTTTTCCCAATTTTCTCATTGCATTCTTTTTTGCCATTTTCGTCTTTCTCATCTCCATCCACCC
>CAZVLC010000193.1:0-3321 GCA_964627885.1 uncultured Peptococcaceae bacterium | reverse complement strand
GTACGAGCTCGTTGTGATTGAACCTTTTAATTTAGCCTTCTTCTCTTTGCCTTAATGTCGGAAACAAAATTACATCGCGAATCGAGGCCGAATCCGTCAATAACATGATTAACCGGTCAATCCCGATCCCCAGTCCCCCTGTCGGCGGCATCCCTACTTCCAATGCTCTGACGAAATCTTCATCATGCATCTGGGCCTCTTCATCCCCTTTAGCCCGTTGCTCCATTTGTTTCACGAAGCGCTCCCTCTGATCCACCGGATCATTTAATTCGGAGAAAGCATTCCCAAATTCCCGTGCAGTAATAAATACTTCAAAACGATACGTAAAATTCGGATCATCCTCCCGGCGCTTTGCCAAAGGAGAAATTTCAATCGGATAGTCGATAATAAAGGTTGGTTGAACGAGATTTTCCTCGACTTTTGCTTCAAATAGCTCGTTTAAGACAGTCCCACGGGTAGCATCACCAGCCACATGTACGCCTACTTCCGCCGCAGCTGCGCGGGCCTGCTCGTCACTGATAAAATCCCGATAATCAATACCGGTGTATTTTTTCACGGCATCAACCATCGTCATCCGTGGCCAGGGCGGAGTAAGATCAATCTCTGTCCCTTGATAAGTGATTTTTTGTGTTCCCAATACTTCCTGGGCAATATGACTAATCATTTGTTCGGTGATATCCATCATATCATGATAATCGGCATACGCTTGATAAAGCTCAATCATCGTGAACTCCGGGTTATGACGGGTAGAAATACCTTCATTACGGAAAACCCGTCCAATTTCATATACTTTTTCGAGCCCACCGACAATGAGCCTTTTCAGATGTAATTCTAAGGCAATACGCATGTAAAGATCGATATCTAAAGCATTATGATGCGTGATAAAAGGCCTGGCACTTGCCCCGCCCGGCACAGCATGCATCGTCGGCGTTTCTACCTCCAAAAAACCTTTATTATCCAAGTACCTTCTCATCGCCTGGATAATCTTGCTACGGAGAATAAAAACATTCTTAACCTCCGGGTTAACAATTAAATCAACGTGACGCTGCCGATAACGCAACTCTACATCCTTCAAACCATGCCACTTTTCCGGTAAAGGGCACAAAGATTTCGATAGTAAAACCAATCCTTGAGCATGAACTGATATTTCTTCTGTCTTCGTCCGAAAGACAAAACCTTGTACACCAATAATATCCCCAATATCTAAATGGGTAAATAAATCATAAAGCTCTTCGCCTACATCATTTAAACGCACATAAATCTGAATCTGGCCACTTACATCCTGTATATGCGCAAAACTAGCCTTGCCCATCCTTCTAATCGCCATTATCCGCCCGGCAATGGCAACATTTTTACCTTCCAGTTCCACAAAGCCGTTTAAAATTTGGCTGGTAATATGAGTGCGTTCATAACGTCCCCCAAAAGGATTAATTCCTTTGCTTTTCAACTCATTGAGCTTATCCAACCGGACTTGTTTTTGTTCATTTGTCTCTTGATTCACTATCTCAGCCACGTCTACTCTTCCCTTCAATATCAAGTCTATCTTCTGCATCTCGCTTTGCAAGCAAAGTCGAGTCTAATTAACGTCAAGAATCTTGTATTGGATGACCCCTGCCGGAACATTTACCTCAACAACTTCACCCTTATTTTTATCGATAATCGCTTTCCCTACCGGTGATTCGTTCGATATTTTATTTTTCATCGGATCGGCTTCGGCCGAGCCCACTAAGGTATATTCAAGTACTTCGTTGCTTTCTAAATCCTGCAACTTAATTTTCGCACCCAGATGAACAACATTGGAGTCATTCTCCGTATGCTCAATTACACGCACATTCCGTAACATCTTTTCCAGCGTAATAATCCGTCCCTCGATAAAAGCCTGCTCATTTTTCGCATCTTCATACTCCGAATTTTCACTGATGTCCCCAAAATCAATAGCTTGCTTAATACGCTCGGCAACTTCTCTTCTCTTTACTGTCTTCAATGTTTCCAACTCTTGTTCAAGATTGCTCAATCCTTCTGGCGTCAAAATAATTTCTTTTTCCGTCATCATATTCGCTCCCTCAATATTTTTACTGTTTTCCCTTTAACTATATGTGTACAATAAAGAAAGTTGCCACAAATTGAACAAATACATTAACAAAAAAGCTACACAGATAAGCACTTAAGCACTGCATCCACGAAATTAGCAGTGCTTTTAACTTTTTCCAAATACATTAGGAATTATTATAATGGATGATAACCATGGTGTCAAGGCATAACAAAAGGCTGGTTGTGCATCTAATGTAAGACTACAATACATATTCGATAAAGACTAAAAAAATAGTGAAAAATAATCCATCTTTAGGTCTTGTAGAGTTTTGGTGTCGTTTAGTAGACCGGGGCTATAGCCGTCATATTGTTAGCCTTTATCGTGTAATGAGGCGCGACTAAGTCACGCAGAAACGTGCCGTCAATCTTCTAAAACCTGAAATCCCGCCAATTTAAAACCGTGCTTTTGCGCTAAACTGCCGATTTCTTCTACTTGACCAATTCCTATGTTATTGCCTAACGAATAAGCTTCATACCTCTTTTCCAGCGCTAATACCATCACTTCAGCCATCCACGGCGGGCATTTCTGGGGCAAAATTCCCCATCTAAAATCTCCCTCGACGCTCCCGGGAATGGACACTACACCACCCTCAATGACCAAAACATCCTTTCTCTCCCGCGCAACCTTTTTTGCCAGATTCCGCGGCCAAAAAACATCACATAGAACGGCTCCCTGCTTCAAATCACCAGGTTCTATATCCTCGAAAGAATCCTCCGCAGTGGTAAAAGAAATAAGAACATCGGCCTGACGCACAACCTCATGCAAATTACCGGAAACGCTCACGGCTACCCCTGTTTCATATAGTATTTCGGCCGCTGTTTTGTCTAATTTACCATATTCACGCACCGCCAGCGTTAAATAGCGATTCTCCCTCGCCAATAACCGTGCGCAAACAGAAACACTATCACTTAAACCCGTCACCCCCAAGATAACTAGATTGACCGTGTTCCAATCAATCCCCTTGGTCCGTGCTGCTAATTTTACCGCTTCTAAGGCTAAATAGATCGTTAAACCGTCTCCAGTGGTGACTGGAATTCCTACCTCATGCGCTATGGTGCTCCCTCTCTTCCCAATTACCCCGGTCCATCCGCCCAATCCGACAATTTTTGCCCCATTCTTTTCTGCGGCTTCTACCGTGCTGATAACTTTGCGCTGTGTTACCTCCTCCGGCAAGCTCAAAAAATCCTTCGTCGTTAAAGGACAGCAACGTAATTCTCCTTCTGCTTCCG
>CAZVLC010000192.1:0-3357 GCA_964627885.1 uncultured Peptococcaceae bacterium | reverse complement strand
CAGCACCTTGTATGATCTTAGCTCGACCCTATATGACAGGTTGGGTTCATACTGCAATCAAAGGTTTAAAAACACATCGACTGCAATACAAGCTTTCCCAGCCATATAGAATCTTCCCTCCGGCTGCATATAAGCCAAATGACCTATATACAACCTTTGGCCGACCCATATATACCCCTTTTCGGAGCATATATAAGTCTGGGCTCAACCGTTACGTACCCGCATCTATAATTTAACCAATAGCATGTTTTTATATACACCAATTTTCTTTTGCTTAGCAACCATTTAATTCTATTTTGTCAGCAACACCATGGCGACCATCCCCACCAGAACCGTATAAAAAAGGTTTTTGCTGATGATAGCAACCAGAAAGGTTGGAATCGCCGCCAGCAGCGCCGGATTATCCCAGGAAACAGCCATCTGCCCTTCCTTCATGAGGATTTCCGGAGCTAAGAGCGCGGCCAGAATAGAAACCGGAATATATTGCAACCAGCTTAGAACCAACGGATGAATTTTCACCCGGGATAAAACCACCAAAGGAAGCATTCTGGGCAGATATGTCACTAACATCATGCCGATGATGACGGTGAATATTTTATAATCCATTTTTCGAAAATCACTCCTATTGTCGCTGTGATGATACAAGCTAGAATAATATGCCACTTACCTGGCAATATCAAAGCAAAAAGAAGGGACAATCCTCCGGCGAGCGAGACAAGAATCCATTCGATTTTGAATTTAATCTGCATCAGTAAAAGGCCGATAAACATTGCCGGAAGGGCAAAATTTAAACCCAAAGCCTGCGGATCAGGCACCAAGTTACCCAGCACCGCCCCAACTACCGTGCTGAAAACCCAAAAGAACTGCGCGGTGAAATGTAAAGCCAGAAAATAGGAAGAGCCTCTTGGTCCCTTCTTTATTTCCCCCATGTCGATAGCAAAAGCTTCATCCGTAACACCGATGCCCAACAATAAAAGCTTTTTGCGGGAAAAATTTTTAAAATATGGGGTAAGGGCGGCACTCATCAAGATGTGTCGCGCATTCACCAAAAAAGTAGTAAAAACAATCGTGGCCACCGAAGCCCCGGCCGCGAGTAACCCTACGGCCACGAATTGCGACGAACCGGCAAAAACTAAAAGTGACATCAAAAATACTTCCAACCCGCTTAAGCCTTCCTGAACTGCTAAGACCCCAAAAGCCATCCCTATGGGAAAGTAACCTAGGATAATCGGGAGAGCCGCTCGACAGCCGTCTAATCTTTCTTTCTTTGCACTAAACCGGTCCGTTTTTTCCGTTTCGTTCCTTGTTTTATCATGTTTATTCATCCGCTCCCACCTCTCAAACAAAGCTCCGTCTTAACCCTTTACATAGTCATTTACAAAGTTATTTTTACAAGCTCCTTTCCAAAATTTTTTTCGATGTTCTTAACAAAAAGCCCGCTTTGGCCAAAAACCAAAAGCAGGCTTCTTTTACTTACCTTTACCTGAAAACCAACTTGAAAGCCCGTTTATTTTTTCTCCTGCTTGCTCCAGCTGTCTTTTAAGGAAACAATCCGATTAAAAACCAGCTTGTCTGCAGTGGAATCGACATCAACGCAAAAATAGCCTTGCCGCATAAATTGAAACTTATCACCGGGCTTTGCTTGCAGCAAACTTGGCTCCACCACGCAGTTAGTCAAGCACTCCATTGAATGTGGATTGAGAATCATTTCCTCCTCCGGCTGTTCATAGCCAGACCCTTCTGCCGCTTTAATAAACAAATAATCGTAAAGACGTACTTCAACCGGCACCGCGTCTTGAGCCGATACCCAGTGCAATGTCCCCTTAACCTTACGGGCACTCGCCTCAGAACCGCTGCGGGTTTCCGGATCATAAGTACAATGCAGCTCCAGAATCTCTCCGGTTTTTTCATCTTTCACCACACGCTCACATTTAATAATGTAAGCGTATTTTAACCGTACTTCTTTGCCCGGAGCTAACCGGAAAAACTTATTGGGTGGGTTTTCCATGAAATCTTCCTGCTCAATGTAAATTTCCCGGGCAAAGCAGACCTTCCGTTCACCTAATTCCGGGTTTTCCGGATTATTTTCGGCCGGCAATTCTTCAACCCGCCCCGCCGGATAATTATCGATAATCACTTTCAGAGGCCGTAAAACGCCCATCACCCGGGGTGCTTTCATCTTCAGATCCTCACGAATGCAATGCTCCAATAAAGAAATATCTACCTCACTGTTCGCTTTGGCGACGCCAATCCGTTCGCAAAAATCACGGATTGACTCCGACGTATACCCGCGCCTTCTAATCCCGGAGATAGTCGGCATTCTTGGATCATCCCACCCGTTCACATCCCCGTTTTCCACGAGCGCCCGCAATTTTCGTTTACTCATCACCGTATTGGTGAGATTTAACCTAGCAAATTCAATTTGCCTTGGTTTACAGCCCAACTCTAAATTATTAACCACCCAGTCATATAAAGGACGGTGATCTTCAAATTCCAGAGTACAGATGGAATGAGTAATCCCTTCCAAAGCATCGGAAATCGGATGGGCATAATCATACATCGGATAAATACACCAGCGGTCACCGGTCCGGTGATGAGTTGCCCTTAAAATCCGGTAGATTACCGGGTCACGCATATTTAAATTAGGAGAAGCCATATCAATTTTCGCCCGCAAAGTCCGGCTGCCATCAGCAAATTCACCGGCCCGCATTCGCCGAAAGAGATCAAGATTTTCCTCCACCGTACGGTTACGATATGGGCTTTCTTTCCCCGGCTCTTTAAGCGTTCCCCTGTACTCCCGTATTTCTTCAGCAGTTAAATCGCAGACGTAGGCTTTCCCGGCCTGAATTAACTCTTCGGCACACTCGTACAATTTCTCGAAATAATCGGAAGCATAAAACTTCCGCTCCTCCCAATCAAAACCCAGCCACTTCACATCTCTCTCAATAGATTCCACATATTCCAGATCTTCTTTGCTGGGATTGGTATCATCATAGCGTAGATTACAAAGTCCCCCGTATTCTAAAGCAATTCCAAAATTAAGACAGATGGATTTGGCATGTCCGATATGCAAATATCCATTCGGCTCGGGCGGAAAACGTGTATGGATCCGCTTGCTCTCCTTATTTTGTCTTAAATCTTCATCAATAATATTTTGGATAAAGTTTCTCGGAGAAAAATCGTTCACTGGCTTTGCCCCCTCTATTTCCAAAAGAATCTTACCCTAGCACACTCATTTCTATTTTACAATTTGTCTTGGGGTTTAGCAATATAAACTGCTTTAAAATCGAACCCGGTTCCGAAGGGAGAAACAAATAATCCTTCTATTCCTTCGCGTACCGCATATGTTTTGGTGTA
>CAZVLC010000191.1:0-3361 GCA_964627885.1 uncultured Peptococcaceae bacterium | reverse complement strand
ATTTCTCTCGTTTTGTAAATGAAGGTTAAATGACGTATATTAAATGCTGTAAAGGAGTCAGTCATGGATCTGAATATGGGCTTTATTTTGCTATTAACCTTTATCTTCGGTCTTATTATCGGTAGTTTCTTGAATGTCTGTATTTATCGTATCCCCAGAGGGGAAAGTATTGTTTTTCCTCCTTCTCATTGCCCTTCTTGTCAACACGATTTACATGTTAACGATCTTATACCTGTAATTAGTTACATAATTCTTCGCGGAAAATGTCGTTATTGTGGGGAGAAAATTCATTTTCAGTATCCACTGATTGAGTTGATTAATGGATTAGGTTGGGTATTGGTCGTGTTACTTTATAATGGTGAAATCGTGGGACAAAGTATTGCCGGGATATTTCTCTTTTCCTTTTCCTTGGTTTTAGCGGTGGTTGATTTACGCCATTTTCTTATTCCGAATTGTTTAGTGATTTCACTCTTGTTAGCGGGAATTGTCTATCAACTCTTTTGGGGTGAGCTTAGTTTACTCCAGATCATTTTAGGATTAGTTGTTGGTTTCGTTGTGCCTTTAGTGATTGCCCTGTTTAGTCGCGGAGGAATGGGTGGGGGCGATATTAAGCTATGTGCGGCAATGGGACTTTGGGTTGGTTATCCCGCGATAATTTATGCCATGTTTATCGGCGCTTTATTAGGTAGCATTATTGGTATCCTTTTAATGGTCTTTAAAATAAAGACGCGTAAAGATCCTATCCCCTTTGGCCCATTTCTGATGTTAGGATTATTGGAAATTTTCTTTTTTCAAAAACAAATTATGTTTTGGTATTTATCAATTGTTGGCTAGGGGGCAGTCTGTATGTTTTTACCTGAAAATTAACAGAATAGAAATAAGTTGCTTTATAAAATAGGACTTGTACTTTAAGTTTTATAGAAGAGGAAGAAAAATGGAGAGACGTGAGATTACCGAGATTTTAAAAAAAGCGATGTGTAATGGTGCGGATTTTGCCGAGCTATATTGGGAACATAAAGAGACAACAGCCTTAAGTTGCGAGGCTAATCGAATAGAAAGAATCAGTTCTGGCATTGATGAAGGGGTAGGAATACGGGTAATGTCCGGTTCGCACGTTTCTTACGCTTATCTAAACGAATTGTCTTATCCTCGTTTATTGGAAGTAGCAGAATCAGCCGGGAAAGGAGCAGCCAAAGGACAGAACCCCATCGAGTGCAAAGAGCTTTACCCGCCGAGCAATCCGCAAAAGCTTGCCATCAAAAAAGCTCCAAGCGAGATTAAGACAGAGGACAAGGCTAAGGCCGTTTTCGAAGTCAATCAGGCGGCACGGAAAGTAGATGAGCGTATTCGGCAGGTCACCGTAAATTATGGTGATATCACGCAGAAAGTAGTAGTGGCTAACTCTGAAGGAATTTATGTTGAGGATCTACGCGTGAGAACGCAACTTGCGATTCAGACCATTGCCGTTGAAGGAAACCTTCTCCAGACAGGATATCAATCCTTGGGAGGTAGTAGCGGCTTTGAATTACTCGAAGAAAATGATCCACTGCAAATTGCTGGAACTGCGGCGCAAAGGGCTATTTTAATGTTAACGGCCAAACCGGCCCCATCCGGTAAAATGCCGGTAGTGATTGCCGGAAAGGCTGGTGGGACAATGATTCATGAAGCTTGTGGCCACGGACTGGAGGCAGATCTTGTCCAAAAAGGGCTCTCGGTCTATGCCGGTAAAATAGGGCAGGAAGTCGCTTCCCCCTTGATTACGGTGATTGATGACGGAACGATCGAGCAAAAATTTGGTACTACGGGGTATGATGATGAGGGAACTCTCTGTAGTAAAAGAGTGCTAATAAAAAATGGCGTTTTGCTAAATTATTTATATGATTTGCGTACAGCGAAGCAGGATAATGTGCAGTCAACCGGGAATGGAAGAAGAGAATCATATCAACATCATCCGATTCCGCGCATGAGTAACACCTATGTTGCCCCGGGAGAAACGGACCAGGAGGAGATTATCAGGGAAACAAAGGAAGGTCTTTTGGTTACCGCGATGGGCGGAGGACAAGTCAACACCTTAAATGGTGATTATGTTTTTGATGTATCCGAAGCTTATATGATCAAGAACGGGGTTGTGGCTTATCCCATTAAAGGGGCTACCTTAACCGGAAATGGGCCGGAAACCTTAAAAAATGTGGAAATGGTGGGTAACGATTTAAACTTTACCATTGGTATCTGTGGGAAAGAAGGACAGGGGGTTCCGGTTTCTGACGCACAACCTACTCTAGCCATACGTGAGCTTATTGTGGGTGGAACGGGAGATGGCTCATTATGAATGATGTAGCCGAAAAGGTACTAAAGCTTGCTAAAGAAAAAGGGATAGAACAGGCCGAAGCGTTTTTAATTGATTCCCAAGAATTAAGTATTGAAGTAGTTGCACAGGAAGTTGAAAATTTGCACATAGCTAAAGATAGAGGAATGGGTTTACGCTTAATCTGTGGAAACAGAATGGGTTATGCATACAGCTCTGACTTTTCAGAACCGGCTTTAGCAGGAACTGTCGAGAGAGCGTTTCAAAATGCGAGGCTGACGGTAGAAGATTCCGCATGGGCACTTGCTACTACGGAGATGGATGGATTAAAACGTAATGTGGATTTTAACATTTTTGATGAGGAAATAACCACAAGGTCGTTACAAGAGAAGATGGAGTTAGCTAAAAAATTGGAATTAGCGGCACTTCATTTTGACCCGCGCATTAGGCAGGTCGAAAAAGCCATTTATCAAGATTCTACGTACCACGTGGGCATATTCAACAGTTTTGGATTGGCTAGTAAATATCGAGGTTCTTATTGTGGTTTATACGGTGTTGCAATTGGACAAGAAGGTGAAGATGCCGAAACTGGATGGGCAATGCATTATTCTCTTCATTATCGTGAGTTAGACCCGCAAAAAGTGGGAGAGAAAGCAGGTAAAAGAGCGGTTCGGATGTTGGGCGCGCAATCAATGCCTTCCGGGAAAATGTCTGTTGTCTTTGAACCTTATACGATGACGGGATTACTCGGTATTTTAAAAACTGCCTTTTCTGGTGAGGCTGTTTTAAAAGGAAAATCTTTTTTTGCCGGGCGAGAGGGTCAACTGATTGCTAATTCGTTGGTTAATATCTATGATCATGGTGCTTTACAGAATCACATCGGTTCCGCCCCCTTTGACTATGAAGGCGTACCAACTGGTGAAACGGTGCTGGTCAAAGAAGGCTATTTGCACAGTTATCTGCATAATTTATATACGGCACAAAAACATGGGGTATCATCAACCGGAAATGCTGTCAGAAGTAGCTATAAGTCAACACCTGAAGTGGGTACTACGA
>CAZVLC010000190.1:0-3371 GCA_964627885.1 uncultured Peptococcaceae bacterium | reverse complement strand
CCCAGATTTATGCTGTTTTAGGCAATCCGATCGGGCATACACTTTCGCCTGCGATGTATAATGCGGCTTTTCGAAAGTTGCAGATGAACAGTATTTATGTGGCTTTGTCGGTGGGGAAAAACCGTTTAGAGGAAGCGGTGAGAGGGATCAAAGCTTTGGGAATTAGGGGCGGCAATGTGACTATCCCTTTGAAAGAGGAGATTATTCCCTACCTGGATGGTCTGACGGAAGAGGCCCGCTTAATGGGGGCGGTTAACACTTTTTATTGGGCCGAGGGTAAGGAGAGCGAAGCAGGCTTGTGGGGGGATAATACGGATGGAGCCGGTTTTTTGGCGGCGATCCGGAAGGTTAATCCGCAGATTCTGCGGGAACGAAGTGCCGTAATGTTCGGAGCCGGAGGCGCAGCGAGGGCGGTAGCAGTGGCTTTGGCACTAGCGGGGATGAAAGAGCTGACTATTCTTAATCGGCAGCGGGCAAAGGCGGTGGCACTAGCGGAACGGTTAGAGAAGCTGGGGATGAAGGTAAATGTGCGGTTCTGGCCGACAGTAGCCCCCAAGGCTGAGGAAGGTCAAAGAGGAGTATTTGATGCTGGTGGCAGCGAGCAAGGAGAACAGGCCGCTGACTTACGGGAGCTATTTCAAAGAAGCGGGCTGGTGGTTAATACTACACCGCTGGGGATGGCCCCGCAAGCAGAGGGGTGTCCCCCTCTGGACGAGGTATGGTTGCACGCCCGACAATTGGTGGTGGATTTAATTTATCGGCCGCGGGAAACGCTGTTTTTACGGAAGGCGCGTGAGGCGGGGTGCCAAACTTTAAATGGGCTTTCGATGCTTTTGGCACAGGGGGCCTTGTCTTTTCAGCGTTGGGCGGAAACTGATGCTCCGGTGGAAGTAATGGCGAAAGAATTAGAAAGGTGGGTCTGAAATGCTGCGTTTTCTTACGGCGGGTGAATCTCATGGCCGGGCTCTGGTGGCGATTATTGAAGGGCTTCCGGCAGGATTAAGAGTAGACCCGGAGCGGGTCAATGACTTACTTAGACGGCGGCAGGGGGGCTACGGGCGTGGACAAAGAATGGCGCTTGAGCAAGACCGGGTCGAGTTTTGGAGCGGCCTTCGTGGCGGTGAAACTTTAGGCAGTCCGGTTACTTTGGTTATCTTTAATCAGGATTGGGAAAACTGGCAGGAAATCATGGCGCCCGGCGCGGAAGCGCGGTTGGAGGAAAGGGTTCTCCAACAACCCAGACCGGGTCATGCCGATTTGGCCGGGGGATTAAAATATCGGCACCAGGATTTGCGGAATGTTCTGGAGAGAGCCAGTGCGCGGGAAACAGCCATACGGGTTGCCGTGGGTGCCGTTGCCGCCGAGCTTTTACGGACGCTGCAGATTGAGGTAGAGGGACAGGTTCTGGCTGTTGGTGGGGTGCAGGCTTCCGCCGAAGAAAAGCTATTTGGCAGCGCGTTGTTTACTACTCCTTTGTACTGTCCGGATGAGAAGGCGACGGCAATGATGATACAGGCGATTGAAGAGGCTCGGGAACAGGGGAATACTTTGGGGGGTAGTCTTCGTATTATTGCCGAAGGGTTGCCTCCGGGGTTGGGTGCGCATGTCCAATGGGATCGCCGCCTCGATGGTCGGTTAGCCCAGGCCATGATGAGCATTCCGGCTATTAAAGGGGTAGAGATTGGGGCAGGTTTCAGCGCGGCTGGTTTAGCAGGTTCCGCTGTTCACGATGAAATATCGTATAATGCTAAGCAGAAACGATTCCTTCATAGGACTAACCATGCCGGAGGGCTGGAAGGCGGGATCACAAACGGCGAGCAGTTGGTGATTCAGGCGGCGATGAAACCAATTCCCACTTTAAGACAAGCGCTGGCGAGTGTAGATATGAGTACCAAGGAACCTTCACCCGCGGGCGTAGAACGTTCGGATGTTTGTGCGGTACCGGCTGCGGCCGTAGTAGGGGAAGCTGTAACGGCTTGGGTTTTGGCCGAAGCCGTTGTGGAGAAGTTCGGGGGAGACCATCTCGAAGAAATGCTGATAAACTATAAAAAATATCTGGATTATCTAAACAAGCGTTGAGATTAGTATTTTCACAGGAGAGAATAATCTTGAGAAAGAGGTGGGAAGTTTGATGGGGGACAAGAGAAAATGCGCCGAAGCCACAACGGGAATCAGCCGAATTGAGGTGAAGTTGGCCGAAAGAAGCTATGCCATTTTGCTGGGTGAGCAGATTCTCCCTGCGTGTGTCGCAGGGCTAAAAGATATTTCCCCGGAAAAAGAGGTTTTTGTTGTCAGTGATCGGCAGGTCTATAGTCATTATGGGGAATACTTATTGACTTTATTAAGGAAAGAAGGCTATCAAGCTTTTACTTATATACTTGAGCCGGGAGAAAGTTCGAAAACCTGGCAAAATGCCGCGAAGATTCTTGACCGGATGCTGGCGAAAAATTTAAGCCGTCAGGTACCGCTTTTGGCGCTCGGAGGCGGGGTAGTCGGAGATTTGGCAGGTTTTGTGGCAGCGCTTTACCGGAGAGGGGTTCCTTTGCTCCAGATTCCGACCACGCTGCTGGCGCAAGTAGACAGCAGTGTGGGGGGAAAAGTAGCGGTTAATCATCGTCGCGGCAAAAATATGCTGGGCACCTTTTATCAACCACGGGCAGTCTGGGCAGACTTGCATACCTTGGAAACACTGGATCAGCGTGAGTGGAGAGCGGGGCTGGCCGAGGTGTTGAAATATGCGTTGTTATGGGATGAAGAATTCTTTCTCTATTTAGAGAAACACGCCACCGAGATTCTTCAGCGGAATAATGTTGATGTAATATCATTTATGATTGAACAGTGTGTGCGGATTAAGGCGGAAATTGTGCGGCAGGATGAACGAGACGAGGGTTTACGGAACATCTTGAATCTAGGGCATACCGTTGGGCATGCCTTGGAAAAAGCTACGCGCTTTCTGCAGTATCGCCATGGGGAGGCTGTTGCGATCGGGTTACGGGCAGCCGGAAAAATTGCTGTGGAGATGGGCCCTTTTCCTTCTTCCAAGCTAAAAAGGGTGGAAGAACTAATGCAGGCGTGGGAGTTGCCTAATTCTGTACCTGCTTCAACTATTCCGGATATTTTGGATTTTATTAAGCTCGATAAAAAGGTCACACAAAAAGAAGTCCATTTCATCCTACCGGCAGAACTGGGCAAAGTGACGGTAAAGAGCGGAATTGCAACCGATTTAATCGAACGGGTTTTGCATCAAATGGTTTAGTTAAGGAAACAAATTGAAACTAGCAAAATTATAGTATATAATTAAAAACTAGGGAGATAGGATAAAATGGGGGAAATCTAATTAATGAGGTTTATTATCTCTAAAATAGTCAAAA
>CAZVLC010000189.1:0-3381 GCA_964627885.1 uncultured Peptococcaceae bacterium | reverse complement strand
TATGAGAAATCCGGTGGACTTTTTTATAAAATATGGATTATTCGTAATCTTTTTTGCGATGGTCTTATTTTTCTCATTAAACACTCGTTACTTTTTTCAGTTCAAAAACTTGAAAAACATTCTGATAGCGGTTTCAGTAATCGGTGTCATCTCTACAGCTATGACAGCTGCGATTATTGGGAGAGGTCCAGACCTCACCGTTGGAGCGATTGTCGCAATGACGGGTTGTATCGTTGCAAATCTGGTATTGGTGAATGGATATCCATGGTTTGTAGGTATGATAGTTGCGATTGTTGTTGGAATTGGTATCGGTTTCCTGAATGGTCTCATAATAGTAAAGTTTGACCTTAACTCGCTCATTGTAACTTTAGGAATGATGAACGTGGTACGTGGCCTAAGTTTTATTCTTGTCGGTGGTACTGCTCAATTTGTCAATGATTATCGGTTACTGTATTTAGGACGTGCAAGTTGGTTGGGAATCCCCGTACCAATCGTAATAGTTCTCTTCAGTTTTGTGTTACTTGATTTTGTGTTGAGAAACACTGTATTCGGCAGACAAGTTTTTTCTTCAGGAGGAAATAGAGTTGCTGCTAGACTGGCAGGAATCGATGTAAATAAAAATACCATCGTATTATTTGTTCTGTCTGGGTTTATGGCTTCGATTGCTGGCTTGATTACCGTTGGTATCGGTGGAGCTGCAATGCCCTATGTTGGAGAATCTTATGCACTCGATGCAGTCACGGCTGTATTGCTTGGTGGAACAACACTTGCTGGAGGGAAAGGTTCTGTTCGAATGACCTTCCTGGGTGTTCTGATTATTGGAATCTTGAATAATGGAATGACGCTCATGAATGTTCAGACGTACTGGCAAATTACTGCCAAGGGTGCTTTCCTGATACTGGCAATCATTCTAGATAGTTTGCAGTACCGAAGGAAAATATCGATAGTAAAATAGATTAGTCTATTTAGGGGTAGTTATATAGACGGATTAAATATAGTAATTATACTTTAGTGGACTTGTGATACAATGTAGCGGCATGATAGGTTTTGCTACTGGAGTATGGGAGTTTTCCCCTCCAGAGTGTATGAAGCAGGATGTTTCCTTTCATGAGGGAACGATATTCAGGTACCAAGGAAAAATGAGTGATACCTGTTGTCGAAGGGATTAGTAGAGATGGTGCAATTTACGCAACTGGATGTAAAAAAGATTGATAAACTGATTCAGGTGGCGAAAAAATACTATTTCGATGGTATGACACAAAATCAGATAGCTCAAGAATTAAACTTATCCCGACCGATGATAAGCAAATTCCTTGCCGAAGCTAGGGATATGGGAATAGTTAATATCACCATTAAATCACCTCTTGAAGCGGACAACCTGGTGAAGGATTTACTAAATGAGCGATACGGTATTCGCGGTGGTAGTTTGATACCTCATACCGGTCAACCTGGTGTCTCAGAAGGTTTGATTGCTAGATCTGCTGCCAAATTTTTATTGGAGACAGTAAAACCTGGCATCCAACTAGGAGTTAGTTGGGGCAATATCATCAGTTCGGTTATTAGTGTGATGGAAGAGCAATATCGTCACCCCCCTATGGAAGGAGAAGTTTCCTCTCTCATCGGAAATTCCAATACTGCCAATAGGAATTATCATACTGATAGCTTATGCAGAAATATTAGTGCGATAACAGGGTTTACTCCCAATTATATCCATGCTCCAGCATTTGTTGAATCGAGAGATGATTATAGCTTGCTTACCCGAACTGAATCCTACCATAAGATTTTTAACCATTGGAGTAATCTGAATGTTGCAATATTTCATGTTGATAACTACCCTTCAGTTCCTGACCTTGCTACAGCTTCACGATTTGGAAATACATTGACTCAGAATAAAGCAGTAGGACATATACTTTCGTATTATTTTGATGTGAATGGAGACTTTATCCATGAAGAAAATGATTTGGTTGTACGTATCCCAATGGAACTGCTGAAGAAAATAAAAATTCGAATTGGTGTTTGTAGTGGTAATGTAAACGCCAACGCTTTAAAAGGTGCTCTATGCACTGGTTTGATAACCCATCTTTTTGCAAATGAAAAAACTGCAGAAGATGCGATGAGAAATAATATCTAGTAAGTCACTATGAATCATGATTCAAAATAGGTGTCCAAAAATTTCAATCTTTTAATAAGGAGAAGAGTATGTTAGAAGCAAATAAAGAATTAGTACGACGGTTTTACGAGGTTTCAACAACACCTGGATGTCCAGGTATGGCAGATATTGTAGCAGCGGATTATTATGATCACCACTTTCTGCCAAGTTTGCCAAAGGGGCCTGAAGGTGTGAGAATGTGGAACGAGGAAGTTTTAGCAAGTGTGTTCAGCGATATTCGTATTGAAATTGATTTCATGGTTGCAGAAGGGAATACTGTCGATTGTCATTTTGCCCTCGTCGGTAAACATACAGGGGATTGGGGAGATATTAAGCCCAAGGGTAATGCAATGCATGTTCCCTGCATTAGTACGTTTAGAATAGAGAATGGCAAAATTGCTGAAGGTTGGGAACTATTTGACAGCGGAGACTTGGAAAATCAAATGAAAGCGTAGGTACCTGGTACCTTTTCCAATCACAACTTCCGCAGTTGATTGATTATTAAGATTAAGACAATCAAGCCGCTGATTACATCAGAAATTGGAAATGCCCAAAATATGCCATCTGCACCGTAGGATTTTGCCAGAATCAGAATAAGGGGTATGAGAAGGACCCCTTGCCGTGCAATCCATATGACTAAGGCGGGGACTGCCTTTCCGATGCTTTGGAAGAAAGCCGTTCCTATACTCAAAAACGCAAGGAAAGGGAGTCCCAACATCATGATTCGAACGAAAGGGATTGCAATAAAGACAAGCTCTTGATTGTCTGTAAACAATCCCAACAATATCTCTGGAATTAAATTCGTTAAGGTAAGGAGAAGCACTCCGATTGAACAGGCTATCAACAGAGCATATCGTACCAGCCTCTCGGTCATAGCGTGTCGGTTTGCCCCGAAGTGGAATCCCACAAGCGGTTGGAAGCCCTGTACAACTCCAGAGAGGGGCATATTGAAAAACATCAATAACATACCGATTATCCCGTACGCAGCTATCTCGAGGTTGCCTCCTATGTGTCCAAGATTTTGATTGGCTAAGAGGAAAAGGTACCTGGTACTCTTTCGTTGGATAACCTCTCAAGGTATAAATTTACATCTTCTATACATAGTTACGAAACTGGGGTTATTGGGTATTATAGGTAGATTATTGAAGTATATTGGCAGATCTATCTAGGAGGTAACCATGAAACACACAGGTTCATGCCTTTGTAAACGTATTGCTTATGAAGTTGATGGG
>CAZVLC010000188.1:0-3407 GCA_964627885.1 uncultured Peptococcaceae bacterium | reverse complement strand
ATGCAGTGAAGAAAGAACTCACGGCACCACAAAATATTTGGGCCTCCAGTGTCAGAGATACTTCGATGTATATATATTGGAGTAACGCCTTAAATAATGAAGGGATTGTGGAGTATACGCTTTATATGAACGGGTTGCTTGTAAAAACTACCACGCGGAAGAATGCACAGGTTACAGGATTGACAAAAGGGCAGGAATATACGTTTTATGTGGTTGCGCGGGACAAAGCAACAAATAAAACAGCGCGCAGCAAGTCTTTACAGCAAAAGACTGAAAATTATCATGCTACTCTTGAGAAAAGAAATAATGACGTTGCTGCAACGAGCCAGAAGGCGGATAATCTCTATGAAAAATATGTGTCAAAGCCGGTTAGTTCGAAGATTACCACGGATACTAGTTGGGTGGAGAAAGTAGCGTGGGGTGCTTTGGAAGGAATACCAAAGACAGTCAAAGAGGTAGGTATGTTTGGTTATTCTACGGCAAAGTATTTGACGCCTGACAATGCGGTGGCTAGCGGCATGGTGAATTATGCTAAATTGAAAAATGATCCGATTAATGCAATAAAAAGTGCCGGGCATACTGTTGCGGCTTTACCGGGAGTTTTGTATCAGGAAAGCTCCAATTGTTTGAAAAGAGCGAGCAAAGACCCACGTTATGCGGGAAATTTGATTGGCGAATTTGGAACGTGCCTTGGCGTACTTAAAGCTGCCAGCAAAGTATCCAAAGGAGCTTCTTTAACTGCACAAGTTTCAAAAACAACCGGTGAAACCGGCTCGGTACTTAAAATGAGTAAAGCAAGAATCGGAGTCCTTAGTGAGGGGAATACTCTAAAACTTAGCAATACTAAAATTGCGGTCGGGAGGTCTCCGGCGGAATGTCTCAAGGAATTACAAAAGGAATTAGAGAAGGGTTGGAATTTTCAAGTATTAAAGGATTACAAATTACCTGTTGCATTAGAGGAGATGGAGCTTAATACTGCAAAGGTGAATAGTTTCAGGAGAGTATTGGCCTCAAATAAAGGTGAGTATGCTAAACTAGTTGAACTTGAAACGTTGTTACACGAGAGTTGGAAATTAAGAGCAGCTGGTTGCTGTGAAACATCTAAGTTTTTGCCAAATGCCTGCCAAATAAACAGTGAAGCTATAGCAAAGGTTACGCAGAGTCTTTTGCACAACACCAAATAAATAAAAAGAAGACGACAAGGGCGGATCCAAAAGTCTAAAACTAATTATAGACAAAGGGAACGTCCTTTTTGTATTATGAACTTTTTAAAAAATGTCTTATAATACAATAGTAGTTCTTTAGAAACTGAGGGAACTTTTATCAAATTTTTGCGTCTAATTTTTAGGAAGGGGGTGTTTGTTTGGCGCCATTGATTGAAATAAAAGGATTGACGAAGAAATACCGTTTAGGGCAGGAAATTATCACTGCGTTGGATGATGTTAATCTGACCATTGAAGAAGGCGAATTCCTTTGTATTTTAGGTACTTCCGGCTCAGGAAAATCAACTTTATTACATATCATTGCCGGATTAGAGCGGGCAACCAAAGGGGATGTTCTGTTAAAAGGTATTTCCCTAACGAAGATGAAAGAAAAAAATATGGCCGGTTTTCGTCGTAAATATATGGGTTTTATATTTCAATCATATAATCTCATTTCTTCATTAACCGCGATGGAAAATGTGGCTTTACCGCTGATTTTTGACGGAGTGCATAAAAAAATTCGGCAAAAACGGGCAAGGGAGCTGCTTGTCCAGCTTGGGTTACAACACCGCCTAAAGAATAAGCCGACGGAGATGAGCGGGGGACAGCAACAGAGGGTGAGTATTGCCCGGGCATTGGTGAATGATCCGAAAATTATTTTTGCCGATGAGCCAACCGGTAATTTGGATAGTAAAACGACAGTAGAAATTATGAGTATCCTAAGGGAAAAAGTTAAAAGCGCAGGGGTTACTTTAATTATGGTTACGCATGACCTGGAGATAGCTGAGTATGGAGATCGAGTAATTAGTATGCGTGATGGCAAGATTGTCAAGATTAGCAATAATTTAAACCCTAAACAGATAAATGATAAAGAGGAGTGTAGTGATGTTGAAGAAGAAGCTAAGTAAAGGACTATCTCTCGGGTTAGTTTTTATATTTGTATTTGTTTGTGGTTTTTTTCAGATTAATTCTCTTCAAGCGGCGTTGATTGAAACTGATTCAATCGAACCGATACTGGTTCTGGAAAAAGTAGATGTGGAAGATGCCGTGGCGGGGGGCGAATTTACGCTTTCTTTTGTAATTCGGAACATGACTGTTAATCCGGGTTTTAACGCAAAATTAGACTTTGAGGTAAAAGGGAATGACGATGAAGAAGGTTTATACCCGTTCGCGGTGAAAGAAGGACAAAAACTCACAATTGATAAGATTGCGGGTAATGAGAACAGAACGGTGATGGTTACTTTTACGGTAGATGCGGAAGCTCAGAATAAGGATTATGAATTGTTGATTAATTTGACCGCCCAAGATGCTACTTATAGAAACTCTGTGAAAGCATCAGCCGGTGTCACGGTACCGGTTGCCTATGATTTAACCAAACCGGTGCTGATGGTAAAGGAAGTAAAGGTAAACCCGAAGAATCCGGATGTTTTCGAAGGCTTCACGGCCAATTTTGTGATAGAGAATTTAAGCAAAAGCACGGAAGCGCGTAATGTGATCTTTACCTTGGAGGGTGGAGAGAATTTTGAAGTAAGTGATGTTTCCAACAGAAAGAATGTAATGCGTATCGGCAAGGGTGAACAAACTGTCATTACCTATCAGTTGAAAGCGAAAGATACCAAAGCGAGCAATGCGGTAAAATTAAAAATCGGCTTTGATTATCAAGCCAATGAAAAAGAAAACATTGAAGAGACGATAAACTTGCCTTTGCCTGAGGAAGAAATCGAAATTGGAACAACGCCTCGTGTGATCGTGAACAAGTATACCTTATCAGCCGAAAAGGTCCTGGCTGGGAATACAGTAACTTTAAATCTCTATATCGAAAATACTAATCAACGGGCTGTTAAAAACGTGAAAATTTCCTTAGGTGTAATTAAGATTGAGGATTCCTCCAGCGGCACAACGACCACCGGAGGGACGGTTTTTTCTCCGGTGAATAGCAGTAACAGTTTCTTTGTTGATTACATACCGGGGAAGACAGTGATACAGAAGGATATTGACTTATACGTTGATCCAAACGCAGAGGCGAAAACGTATATTGTGCCCGTAGATATAGAGTACGAGGATCGGCAAGGGAAAACCTTAACTTGTGAAGAGCAGGTTAATATTCCGGTTACTCAGGAATGTAAATTGCAGATTATTTCCACGCAAATTCCGACCCAGGGTTTTGCCGGAGAAATGCTTCCCGTCTCGGCCGAATTTGTTAAT
>CAZVLC010000187.1:0-3418 GCA_964627885.1 uncultured Peptococcaceae bacterium | reverse complement strand
AAGAACCTCCTTTAATACGGTTTATCATAAAAATATATCCATACAGCAATAGTCATTATCAACACTAATACAGAAAGTATTGCTAATGGTCTGTTCTTCTTAATTATTCCATTGATTATACCTATAATTGAGGCTATTACAATAGAAATACCAAGCGCCATAAACTACTATCTCCTCTTACTATTTTCCACTTCATTTGTGGTCAATGACTATGCTATATGGAGCAAATCAGCATTTCCAGTCGATTTTCGCCGGGTTTGGTTCGTTCTTTACGGCAACTGCATGCAAGGCTACTTCCATGCGTCCGCACTCCTCGGCAGCGCATTGCTCGATTTGTATCCAGGTTGCGTCCGTTCCGAGCCGGTCATAGGCGACCGCAAGCGCTCCATAAAAGGCAAGCCCAATACAGTGCCGTGCAGAATGGATGGCCGACGCACATTGACCGATTGCCCTTGCAGAGGCTTGTGCAACAGGATTTCCGTCTGCTTCGCGAGCGGCCGCGTGGCACTCAAGGATTGCCGCTTTCGCCTGCGGCAGTTTGATTTTTCCCGACAGCCACTCACGGGCAGCGTTCAATGCATTTTGCGGACGCAGGTCATCCGGATAATGCCTGCACCACAGTGGCAATAAGGTCTGCTCTGCATAATCAACCGCCCAAATTGCAAGCGTCGCCTTACTCTGCGTTTCAATTAATCTCATAAGCGACTGGATATACGGTGCTTTCGAGTCACTTAACATTTTTCTTGTTTTCGGCATACGCTTCCTCCCGTTAGTGATGATTTCGCTCCTGCACCTTCATTTTAAGCACCCCAATTAATAGCTACCTAAGCTTTCATCGTTTTTTCAATTTCCCAAGCTTCATTTACATATTGATAGGTGGATCATACTGCGAAGCTCAGTGCTGGTTTATTATTAAATAAGTTTTCAACTAAAGAATTCCTATCGCTGTTTTCCTTCCAGTCTATCGACAAGGGCAGATACGTTATCTTCATTATATCACGAAATTTTAATGTTGTCATTTTTTAACATTTCCTTTAATCGGCGGACAATATTATAAGTTCTAATTAGTATCTTCGGTAACGATAGTGACCTTGAGGAAACCAGCAAGCGGAAAGAGTAAGTTTCTCGAACGCCAAAGGCGATTCTTCGAGAAACATAGCTGACACAAAACGATTATACTTTCGTGACCGATAGGGAACGAAGTATAACCAGTTTTGCAGAGCAACGACAAGTTCTCTAAAAAAAGTCGTATATTTTTAACAATGGGGGTTAAATAAAAAACCCTGAAGCCATTGGTTTCAGGGACATTTTTGTGGTTGCGGGGCAAGGATTTGAACCTTGGACCTTTGGGTTATGAGTTGAAATTTCAACATTTTACGGTGTTTTATGCCTTTCAACAGCGTACATCAATGCGTTAAATATCGTTTAATATCTTCCGCGAAATATATCGCCATAGTTTAACACCGGGCAACAACTTTTTGCGACTTTCAGACAGAAAGTTGAATTATTGTTGAACTCAGGCCGTGCTTTTTGGGCGTCCGAAAACTCCGTTAAACCTCTTCACCTTCTTAAACCATAGAATGCGTTTTAAGCCATGTTTTTTATATCGGTCGATACTATATACCAAAACTGCAAGTTATGTCTTTCAATTACAGTCAGCTCGTTAGTTCTGGACGCAGAATCAGCAATAAGCCGGAGCCCATGACCTTAAAAGTGAGTACAACGGAATTTTCCGTTTTGATTACCCCAAACAAAAAAGATACCCGGCATATTTACCGGGTACCCTTTGGTTTTTGCTCAACCCAATTTTGTGGTCAGTGATATCGCCCTACAGGGAGAATATTAGCCGCGTTTCTTCATTGGACAGTCCGTATTTATTTTTTGCGGTGTAAATGTCCCCTACCGTCATGTCGTCCGTCTTGCCCTCGATTGTTTGATAAAATAGTCTCATAAAGTCTGCCAGTTCTTCCGAGACCTTGCCCCGATCGTTCATCTTCGACCTCCTGACCCTTTCTGCCCTTTTAGCGTTGATTGCGCCCAGGTGATAGGAGAGCAAGGCGATTGAGAAAAGGGAGTCCTCGTTGTTTATTATCGTGGTTACACCGTCAACCACTTCCCTGCTGTTATCTTGAAGATAGAGCAGTTTTTTTATTTCATCGTAACCCATGATTTAAGCCTCCCTTCCCATGTAACGATCTCTTACGGGAATTGTTTTGGCTTTATAATCCTTGAGAGCCTCCATCGGATTATTAATTATTTTTTGAAACGCCAACTGGGACTTGATGCCGTGCAATATGGACATTTCCGAATTGGCCAGAATGCAATCTGTATGAACGTCCTCAATCATTCCAACCAGTTTTAACTGCTTTTCTGTCAATCCCGTGTCTACTAGTCGCCGTGTAAGTTCATCAAAATACGCTTCGCATTCGCGAACCTCTTCTGATTCTTCTTCCCGGAGTAATTCGGGGCTAAAAATAGTCTCTAGTACCTCATTTACAATGCCAACTACTGAATTGTCTGCTTTTGCGATTGTTTCCATTGTTTCAAACCTCCTATTGTACTTTCTGCCTGTAATTTGTATAATAGGGGTACAGGCTTCCCCTTGTGGGTAGTTTTAAGCGTGAGCCATTTTGTAACTTGCCGGTTGCATGGCTCACTTCTTTTATTTTTTAACCCATCTCAAAACGCTTTCTTTTTCAATTCTCCAGTCCCTGCCAGCTTTAAATGCTTCAAGTTCACCGGCTTTGATTGCTCTTTTTATTGTCAGTTCGCCTACCTGTAAAAATTCAGCCAGCTGTTTTACTGTCAGAATTTCTGGAAGATTATCGAGGCCCAAATGGTACCCCTCCTTTCTTTTGTAATATTACGTACTTCTATATCATATTATATCATATCGTATCAATTAATCAAGAAATAATTATAAAAAAACCAGGCATATAGCCCGGTAACCTTACAATTCTCATCATAAAAATTGGATTGTGTTTCTATTCTTTTATAACCACCATATCGTTAATGAAATCGTCGATGGCGGCTCTTTCTACCCTGTAGGACTTTCCTATTTTAGACCCTTTTAACTTACCCGACTTAATCAGGTCTGCCACTGTGTATCTGCTCAACTTTAAAACTCCGCAGACTTCCTTGATTGTTAAATATTCCATACATTAATCCCTTTGCATAACGATGTTTACCTTGTTTGAATTAGAATGTTCTAAAATTTTGCTTTAATATTATCCTAAATTTATTATAAATTGCGCCAACTAAAATGTCAACAATCGTTGGAATTTAAGCATTTATCGAACCAAGGACACATTATGTCTTTAGTTCAAATATATGTAATCGGTGTTATACCGGATCCTATCGTTTGATTTTACTGACAAAAATACCGGGCTTTTATACCCGGCATCTTTATTGCTCCCAC
>CAZVLC010000186.1:0-3430 GCA_964627885.1 uncultured Peptococcaceae bacterium | reverse complement strand
GAATATATCAAGTCATATCAAGAGAAAAGACAGGAGGTCCCGCTAATACGCGATGTCTCCTGTCTTTGATTTTATCATTTTTGCTGATTGCTGTGTTTCTTAATACTTTCTCTTAGTATAAACAGTATGCAATAATTCATGGGATTTATGCCCTAAGGGCTTTTCCAGAAACTCCTCATAAAGGGCTTTTACCGCCGGATTTTCGTGTGATTTTCTCAATTTAAGGTTGCGGTCAATTTCGTAAGTCGCTTCTAGCCGTTTCTGTTTAATCGCCGCCGTCGTACCAAGGGGCTGTCCGCCTCCACCGATACAACCGCCGGGGCAACACATAATTTCAATAAAATGATACTTGCACTTTCCTGCTTTGATTTTTTCCAATAATGCTTTGGCATTAGCTAATCCGTTTGCGACAGCTATTTTTACTTTTGTGCCGGCCAGGTCTACTTCGGCTTCTTTGATGCCCGTCAAACCTCGCACTTGTTTAAAGTCAACATCCTGCAAGTTTTCGCCGGTTACTACTTCATAAACAGTCCGCAAAGCAGCCTCCATTACTCCGCCTGATGCCCCAAAAATAACCGCTGCACCGGTGGAAATCCCCAGCGGCGCATCATATTCCGCCTCAGCAATTGCTTCCATATCGAGGCTAGCTTGTTTAATCATTCTGGCCAGCTCCCTTGTAGTTAAAACTACATCCACGTCCTGGAACCCACTGCTGCGCATTTCTGGACGGGTACACTCATACTTTTTGGCGGTACAAGGCATAATGGAAACAACAAAAATCTTCTCGGCCGAGATTCCGGCTTTTTGCGCATAATAGGTTTTCGCCAGCACACCAAACATTTGCTGTGGTGACTTACAACTGGACACATGCGCCAGCAGTTCCGGATAAAACTTCTCAATATAATTAATCCAACCGGGGCTGCACGAAGTGAGCATCGGTAAGGTTCCGCCTTCTTTAATCCGCTGCAGTAATTCGTTCCCTTCCTCTAAAATCGTTAAATCGGCGGTAAAGTTGGTATCAAAGACTTTATTGAACCCTAACCGTTTCAAGGCCGCCACCATTTTTCCGGTAGTAATTGTTCCCGGCTGCCAACCAAACTCTTCGCCCAGGGCTACCCTTACGGCAGGAGCTGTTTGAACCACAACATGCAAATCCGGGTTGTCAAGAGCAGCCCAAACCTTCGCGGTATCGTCCTTTTCCGTCAAGGCCCCAACCGGACATACGGCAACACACTGTCCGCAATAAACGCACGGGGAATCGGCCAAGGCCTCCCCAAAGGCGGTTGACACCGTATAATCCGTGGAACGATTTGCGGAATTAATCGCCGCAACTTGCTGCACTTCCTGGCATACCTCAACACAACGTCCGCACTTAATACATTTATTCATATCCCGCACAATCGACGGATTGGTGTTTTCAAGCGGTAATTTTTTTTCAGTGCGGGCAAAAGAAATTTCCCTAATCTGGTACTCATGGGCTAGTCTCTGTAACTCACAATTTTGGTTACGCACACATTTTAGACAATCCTGCGGATGATCAGCCAAAATAAGTTCAAGAATCGTTTTCCGGGCTTCCCTGACCGCCTTATTGTTAGTCCAGATTTCATTTCCATCGGCCACTGGCGTATTACATGCCGTTTGATACCTGCGCTGTCCCTTTACTTCAACAATACAAACCCGGCAAGTAGCCCGCGGCTTCAGATCGGGATGATCACACAAAGTCGGAATGTTTATACCCGCTTGGCGAGCTGCCGCCAAAATAGTAGTCCCCTCAGGCACCGTGATTTGTTGTCCATCAATGGTTACAGTAACGTTTTTCATCTCTTTTCACCACTTTCCGTTTCCTGTTTAGTGAAACATACCCCTGCCGGGCACTTCCCTGCCAGATGAGCATCAAATTCGGCCCGTAGATTCTTCAAACAGGTATTTAACGCTGTTGCCGCCGCCTGCCCAAGGCCGCAAAAGGCAACCTTAGCCAATAGCTCCCCCAGCCGTTGCATTTGCGTATAATCTTCCTGAGTAGCTGTGCCCTTAGAAAATTTATCCAAAATAGCGTAAAGCTGCTTGTTCCCTTCCCGGCACGGAGTACACTTTCCACAAGATTCATGGATGAAAAATTCGGTAACACATTTCAGATAATCAATGACACATACAGATTCATCCAAAACAACCACCGCCCCGGAACCAACACTTAAGCCGTTGGCCCGTAGAGCCTTGTAGCAATATTCCGTATCCAGCTGAGGTAAAAAACCGCACGGCCCGGATTGCCCGCCCATATGGTAAAACTTTAGTTTTTTGTGACTACTTAGGCCTCCGCCTAATTCTTCATCATAAATAATGTCGCGGATGGTCACCCCGAACGGCACTTCGTAAACCCCCGGCTTAGCCACATGACCGGAAAGGCAAATCAACTTTGTCCCGCCACTTTCCGCCGTACCATAGCTCAGATATTTTTCGGCGCCAATCGTTAGAATCGTAGGAACATTGGCGTAAGACTCCACGTTATTCACTAAAGTAGGCTTTTGAAACAATCCTACTTCCGCTAAATGGGGCGGCTTTACTCTGGGGCGGCCTGCTTTTCCTTCAATCGAATTAAGCATCGCGGAATTTTCCCCACACACATAAGCTCCGGCCCCAGTCATTACATGCAAATGATAAGAATAGCCGCTACCTAAAATGTTCTCACCCAAATAACCGGCTTTCACCGCGTGATCGATCGCCTCCTGAAAAACCTCCTGAATGGCCGCATATTCGCCCCGAATATAAATATATCCTTCCTGAGAAGAAAAAACGAAACCGGCGATCGTCATTCCTTCGATAACCCGTAAAGGGTCTTTTTCTAAGAGCATTTTATCCTTAAAAGTACCGGGTTCCCCCTCATCAGCATTACAAACAATATATTTAGGGGTATGCTCAATTTCGTACATCTGCTGCCATTTGGCTCCGGCAGGATAACCGGCACCACCGCGCCCCATCAATTTTGCCTTCTTGATTTCCTCGATAATCGCCAACGGCTGCATTTTTAAGGCCTTTTTCAGCCCCGCAAAGCCGCCCGCCTTTACATAATCCTCGACCGAAGTGGGACGAATCTTTCCACAATTGGCCGAGATTAACGGCATTACTTTTGACATGTCGACACCCCCCGGTAACTTTCAATTAATTCCGCAACCTTTTCCTGCGTCAACTTACCATAAATTTGGTCCCCTATTTTTACAGCCGGAGCCTGATCGCATGCCCCAAAACAAGCCGAATACTGCAAAGTAAAAAGCTGATCGGCCGTTGTTTCCCCCATTTTGATCCCCAACTCTTGTTCAAACATTTGGACAACTGCCGCACCATTAGAGACATGGCAGGGAGCACTTTTACATATTTCAATCACATACTGCCCACGAGGTTCCGTGGAAAACATCGCGTAAAAGGTTAATACATC
>CAZVLC010000185.1:0-3441 GCA_964627885.1 uncultured Peptococcaceae bacterium | reverse complement strand
AGAAAAAAATGATTTGGATTTTGCCAAGAGCTTGGCTGCTTTAGGCGAAGTATACGTTAATGATGCTTTTGGCGCAGCTCATCGGGCCCATGCTTCTACAGAGGGGATTACTAGGTTTTTACCGGCGGTATCCGGTTTTTTGATGGAGAAAGAGATTTCCGCTTTATCGGAAGCGCTCGACAACCCAGCTCAACCATTTGTCGTAATTTTAGGCGGGGCGAAGGTTTCCGATAAGATTTCCGTAATCGAGAATTTACTTAAAAAAGCCGCTTCTTTGTTAATTGGCGGGGCGATGGCGCACACCTTTTTAAGTGCTCAGGGTTACAAGATGGGTATTTCGAAAATAGAAGTAGATCAGTTGGAAACCGCGGAAAGACTACTGAAAAAGGCCGAGGCTTCAGGAGTAAATATTATTTTACCGCAAGATTTGGTGGTAGCTCCGGAGTTTTCTGCCGCAGCAAAGGGGCAGGTTTACCCGGTGGGAGATATACCGGAAAACTCCTTGGCTTTGGATATCGGGCCGCAGACGGTGGAGGCTTTTGCGCAGGTGATTGCCAAGGCGAAGACGATTGTTTGGAATGGACCTTTGGGGGTCTATGAATTCCCGCAATTTGCGGTGGGGACAAACAGTATCGCGAAAGCAGCGGCAGCGTCGGCCGGGAAAACAATTATCGGCGGAGGAGATGTGGTTGCCGCAGTGGAAAAAGCCGGTCTGGCTGAGGAGATTTACCATATTTCGACCGGAGGCGGAGCATCGCTGGAATTTTTGGAGGGGAAGGTTCTTCCTGGGGTGGCCGCTCTATTAGACAAGTGAGGTGTAGAAACAATTGAGAAAACCGATTATCGCCGCGAACTGGAAAATGTACAAAGTCATTAACGAAGCGGAGAGTTTTGCGGCGGAGTTTCCTTTAAATACAGAGCTTTATCAGGAAGTAGAAGTGGTTATTTGTCCGCCTTTTACCGCTTTGCAGGTGGTAGGCGCAGCGCTGCGCGGCACCGGGATAAAACTGGGCGCGCAAAATCTTTATCCAAAGGAGCAGGGCGCATTTACCGGAGAGATTTCTCCTTTGATGCTGAAAGACTTAGGCTGTACATACGTGATTCTAGGTCATTCCGAACGCCGGCACATCCTTGGGGAGCAGGATGCTTTTATTAATGAAAAGGTAAAAGAGGCTCTTCGGTATGAACTTATACCCATTTTGTGTGTGGGAGAAACGCTGGAACAACGACAGCAGGGGCAAACAGAAGAGATTTGCCGGCGGCAGTTGGCAGGAGGGTTAGCGGGGGTAGACAAAGCTGCGCTTGCCTCGCTGGTGATTGCTTATGAACCGGTTTGGGCGATTGGCACAGGGGTGAATGCCAGTGCTCAGGATGCGGAGGAAACGATCGCTTTCTTGCGTCGCGTGATTGCTGAAGGCTGGGGTGAGGAAGCTGCGGCCGCAGTGCGAATCCAGTATGGCGGCAGTGTTAAACCGCAAAATGTGCAGCAATTTATGGAATGTGAAGATATTGATGGTGCTTTGGTAGGCGGGGCCAGCCTGGAGGTTGACTCGTTCTACGCGATTATTCAAGGTGCCGGGAGAGGAAGAGAATATAAATGAGATACAAACCGGTAATGCTGGTGATTCTCGATGGTTGGGGAATTACCGGGGACAGCGAAGGGAATGCAATTTCATTAGCCGGTAAACCTTTTTATGATAGTTTGACGAAAAAGTATCCCCACAGTGTTCTACGATCCTCCGGTGAGGCCGTTGGCTTGCCGGAGGGACAGATGGGCAATTCGGAGGTCGGGCACTTAAATATGGGCGCGGGCCGGGTGGTATATCAGGAATTCACTCGGATTAGTAAAGCGATTAAAGACGGAGAGCTCGCGCGGAATCTAGTAATTGCCCGGGCAATCGATGATGCGGCTCAAGGGGGGAAGGCCTTACATTTGATGGGGTTGCTTTCGGATGGCGGAGTGCATAGCCATATAGAACATCTTTTTGCTTTAATGGATTTGGCCAAAGCCAAAGGGGTTAAGCGACTGTTTATTCATACCATTCTCGATGGACGGGATGTACCTCCGGCCAGTGCCGGCGGTTATCTGGCGCAGTTGGAAAAGAAAATTAAGGAACTGGGACTGGGGAAAATTGCGACAGTAGCAGGCCGATACTACACGATGGACCGGGATAAGCGTTGGGAACGGGTGGAAAAGGGCTATCGGGCGATGGTGACCGGCGAAGGACTTAAGGCGTGTTGCGCGCAGGAAGCCCTAGAGAAGTCTTACGAGTTGAAAGTGACGGACGAATTTGTGGAGCCAACGGTGATAGTGGACGAGCAAGGGGAGCCTGTGGGGAGAATTAAGCATGGCGATGTGGTTATGATGTACAACTTCCGGGCAGACCGCGCGCGTCAAATCAGTTATGCTTTCACGGAAGAGACTTTTACCGGTTTTGAGAGACCAGGGGGCTATCCGGATGTTCATTATGTTTGTTTAACCCAGTATGATATTAGTATCAAAGCACCCATTGCTTTTCCGCCACAGAACCTGGAGAATACTTTGGGCGAGGTAGTGAGTAAAGCCGGGTTAACACAACTAAGAATTGCGGAAACCGAGAAATATGCCCATGTTACCTTCTTTTTTAACGGGGGTATTGAAAAGGCTTATCCGGGGGAAGAAAGGATTTTGGTCCCTTCACCGAAGGTGGCTACCTACAATCTACAGCCGGAAATGAGTGCTTGCCAGGTGACGGAACAGGTGGTGGATAAAATCCACGTCAACAACTATGATTTAATCGTTTTAAACTATGCGAATCCGGATATGGTAGGTCATACCGGGCAACTTCCGGCTTGCATTAAGGCCATTGAAACTGTAGACGGTTGCTTACAGCGGTTGATCAGTGCTGTTTTGGCTGTAGGAGGATGTTTGTTGGTAACGGCAGATCACGGGAACGCGGAGCAAATGATTAACGAAGATACTCGTGAACCGTTTACGGCGCACACGGCCAACTTGGTGCCTTGTATCCTGGTGGGGAAGGGGACTGAGCAAGTGCGGTTGCGTGATGGGTCATTGCAGGATATTGCGCCAACGCTTTTGCAATTGTTGGGTTTATCGCAACCGACCGAAATGACCGGAAGAAGTTTAATCAGCTGATTAGGGTATAACGCCCTGATAATAGAAAAATTGATTTAAAAAAACGAGGAGGTTAGTCAGATTGAGTACAATTGTTGATGTTTATGCGCGGGAGATTTTAGATTCGCGCGGCAATCCCACAGTAGAAGTTGATGTTACCTTGGAAGATGGTTCTTTTGGCCGTGCTGCGGTTCCTTCCGGTGCTTCCACCGGGGCGTATGAAGCCGTAGAATTGCGTGATGGGGAGGCAGACCGGTTTTTGGGTAAAGGCGTCATGCAGGCGGTAACTAATGTTAATACGGTTATTGCTCCGGCGCTGATTGACA